>JAHEMV010000087.1:12209-13278 GCA_024643455.1 Cytophagales bacterium | reverse complement strand
AACCTTTAATAATTGGCAAAGAACCAAAAAAATACTATATCGTCTACAAATCAACAGCGGGTTGATATATTAAAATAGGGTTAACAGTGCTAATTTCCAGGTAGTGAGAATTGAATTAAATGTTTCATTAAAGAGTTTAATCATTCTTTCTTGTAACTAATGGCTAGTCCATTACCGGAATCATCCACAGTAGTCGTGTAGCCATCAAGCTTTTCCACATATTGCAAATACTCCTGTGTCCCTCCTCCTCTGCGTCCTCTATTTGAAGGCCACACATTATGAGCCGTAAAACATCCACCAGGTTTTAACTTTGGAGATACATCCTTGAAATAGTTGATATACCAATCTTTATCAGCATCACTGAATACAAAATCAATTGGTCCTTCAATTTCCTTCACAAGGTCGTGTGCATTACCAAGTCTAGCGTCGATGTATTCTGACAAACCGGCTTTTTCGAAATTGGCGAGTGCCTCCTTATGTCTCGATTCATCGATTTCCAGGGTGATTAGCTTGCCACCGGTTTTACTTAATGCCCAGGCGATCCAGATCCCGGAATGTCCCGTTGAAGTACCAATTTCAAGGGCATTTTTGTACCCATTTTTTACAATAATATCATAGAGAAGTTGCCCGTCATTTGACGGAACATTCATATCGTACCATGCCCCACCCTTACTTTCAAGGAAGCTTTTTACTTTTCGGTCCTGGTCAGTATCCTGACCACTGGTGCAATTTGCTACAAAAAACAGCAGGATAAATACAAAAGAACAGGTTGATTTGCACTGTGTGGGAAGCGTTTTCATATTTGGGATTTTATTTATAAATCTAATTGCCAAACCTATAAAGATTTTGAAGTTTGTTTCCCCTTCTCTGGTCTGTGACTTCCACGCCATAATACAAATTATATATAAGGTCCAAATAGCATAGATCTTGTAGTAGACGGGTTGTTAAATACACAATATTCGAGACTGGTCTTTTTGATATCAAACTACATAATCTTTGATTCAATTCAAATAGGTAAGGTTTATGTAAAGCGAAACAGGGCCTTTGAATTGATGGTTTTAATTGATGC
>JAHEMV010000087.1:0-12199 GCA_024643455.1 Cytophagales bacterium | reverse complement strand
TTGGGATTTTATTTATAAATCTAATTGCCAAACCTATAAAGATTTTGAAGTTTGTTTCCCCTTCTCTTGCTTATGACTTTCGTGCCGCATTAAAAGATATATCTAAGGCCCTATTAGTACAAACCTTGTAGCAGAAGTGTTGTGAAATACGCAATAATCAATACTGTTCTTGTTGATATCAATAGTCCATAATCCTTGTTTCAACTAAAATAGATCCGATTTATGTAAAGCGAAACAGAGCCTTTGAATTGATGGTTTTAATTGATGCATTCATTATTATTTGTTAATATTATTATATCATTCTTGTCACTATTTAAAATCAACATATTATGAAAAAACTAATGTTATTTTGCTGGATTTTAGCCATAAGTTTTCTAGTTCCGGCATGTCAGGAAAAAAATGAACAAGAAGCACAAGCGGATGGTGAATCAGGAGCCACCATGAAGAGTTTATCGAATATGAAAGCTACAAGCAATAGCGATTGGTGGCCAAATCAATTAAATCTAAGTATTCTACGTCAAAACTCTACTTTGTCAAGTCCTATGGAGCAAGACTTCAATTACATTGATGAATTTAAGAGTTTGGATTACGAGGCACTGAAAAATGACATTCGTGAAGTGCTGACACAATCACAGGATTGGTGGCCAGCGGATTATGGTCACTATGGGGGTCTTTTCATTAGAATGGCATGGCATAGTGCAGGCACCTATCGTTCCGGTGATGGACGTGGTGGCTCCCGACAAGGTCAGCAGCGCTTTGCCCCATTAAACAGCTGGCCAGATAATGCCAACCTGGACAAAGCAAGACGCCTTCTATGGCCGATTAAGCAAAAATACGGCAACAAAATTTCCTGGGCAGATTTGATGATACTTACAGGTAATGTTGCTCTTGAATCAATGGGATTTAAAACCTTCGGATTTGCAGGAGGAAGAGAAGATGTTTATGAACCTAATATGGATGTTTATTGGGGTGCTGAAGAGAAATGGTTGGCGGATAAAAAACGTTATTCAGGAGATCGCAAACTGGAAAACCCATTGGCCGCTGTACAAATGGGATTGATCTATGTAAACCCGGAAGGACCCAATGGCAATCCTGATCCCGTTCTTGCCGCGAAAGATATTCGTGAAACTTTCGGCAGAATGGGCATGAATGATGAAGAAACCGTTGCGTTGATTGCCGGAGGCCATACCCTGGGTAAAACGCACGGAGCTGGTCCTGCTACTCACGTAGGAGCTGAGCCTGAAGCTGCAGATATCGAAGAGCAGGGTTTGGGATGGAAAAGTACATATAAATCTGGTAAGGGAGCAGATGCCATTACTTCAGGACTAGAAGTAATCTGGACTTCTACACCTACCCGATGGAGCCAATTTTTCTTTATGAATCTATTTGAAAACGAATGGGAATTGACCAAAAGTCCGGCTGGAGCTAATCAGTGGGTTGCTAAAGACCCGAAAATGATGGTTCCGGATGCTTTTGATTCAGAAAAGACACACAAGCCAACCATGCTAACAACGGATTTATCCTTAAGATTTGATCCAGTTTATGAAAAAATTTCAAGAGGTTTTTATGAAAATCCAGATACTTTTGATGAGGCTTTTGCCCGGGCATGGTTTAAGTTAACCCATAGAGACATGGGGCCACGTACTACTTATTTAGGACCAGAAGCACCTACAGAAGACCTGATCTGGCAAGATCCTATCCCTGCTGTAAACCATGGCCTGATCAATGAAAATGATATCGCCAGCCTGAAAGCAACAATTTTGAGTTCAGATTTATCAATCAGTGAAATGGTATCTACTGCATGGGCTTCGGCCTCTACATACCGCGCGTCTGACAGAAGAGGTGGTGCAAATGGAGCAAGAATTCGTTTGGCCCCTCAAAAAGATTGGGAAGTAAATAATCCAGTACAATTGCAAAAAGTATTGGGTACGCTCGAAAAAATCCGAACAGACTTCAATGCAAAATCAAGTGCTAAGCAAGTCTCCTTGGCTGATTTGATTGTACTGGCAGGTAGTGCTGGGATTGAAAAAGCTGCAGCAAATGCTGGCTATGATATAAAAGTTCCATTCACACCTGGTCGTATGGATGCCACACAGGAACAAACAGATGTAGCATCTTTTGCACTCCTTGAACCAATGGCAGATGGTTTCCGCAATTATTTGAAAACACAGTATATTATATCTACAGAAGAATTGTTGTTAGACAAAGCGCAATTGCTCACCCTCTCCCCTCCTGAAATGACAGTGTTGGTTGGTGGCATGCGTGCACTGAATGCTAATTATAATGGTTCTAAGCACGGGATCTTTACTTCGCAAGAAGATGCGCTTACAAATGATTTCTTCGTTAATCTATTAGATATGAGTACTGAGTGGAAGGCCACTTCAGATACAAAAGAGGAGTTCGAGGGAAGAGATAGAAAGACAGGAGAGGTAAAATGGACAGCTACACGCGCAGACCTGATCTTCGGATCAAATTCCGAATTACGGGCATTGGTTGAAGTGTATGCAAGTGATGATGCAAAACAAAAATTTGTAGATGACTTTGTGGCTGCATGGGACAAGGTGATGAAGCTTGATAGATTTGACTTAATTTATCAATAGGCTCTATTTAAAAGCCATGCATAATTTAGACCTAAGTCTGGTCAAAAATTAAAGCAAAATTATTTAGGTAAAAAGCCAATCCGAACGGACTGGCTTTTTAGTTTTATAACAGAAAGCACTAAACACCCCTCCCAGTCTTTGTTCAAAAGACCTTAACGATCATCAGGACTTAGATTCAAGTCATGAAAAAAAAGCAGGTCTATTGCTAAGATCATTTTTTCAACCGCTTCAATCTATAGTATTAACCAGTCGCCAAAAAACTATACGATTCAGATTTATTACTAATTCATACAAATACAATGGATGAATCTTTTTGAAGATAATCGTAGTCGGTTCTGACAAATTTCTGATAAAGCGGCATTTTTTATTTTCCTGTAAATCTTCGGGAATGTCGATCGATCCATTTTAGTGGCCTAGAAATAATTGCCTATCCTTTGTCAAATAAAAGAAATTATAGATTATGAAATTGAAGAAGGCTCTAACCAGTTTTTCACAAGGGATATTTGGCTATTCTCTTATATATGCAATGGGATGAACATTAAGGATATGTTGAATCTAAAATTTAAAAACATTCAAGGAGATTTTGTCCACTACGATAGAGCTAAGACTTCAAATACTATTCAAAATCCAAAACCAATTATTATTTCGTTGTTGCCCAAAGCCAAAGAAATACTGAAAAGATGGTGCAATTCAAACCATGATGAAAATAGTTATGTATTTCCGGTTTACCATAAAAATCACGACGAGAAAAGAAAACAACAGATAAAGCACCAGTTTATAAAAACGATTAATAAATACATGAAATTAATCGGCGAAGAAATTGGGTACGATAAGCCGCTAACAACTTATGCTGCCAGGCATTCTTTTGCAACAGTTTTGAAACGCTCCGGAGCCACTATGGAGTTATGAAGTGACTTATGGCCCTACAAAAATGACGAGATCAGGCTTAATACCCGTTTTAATTATAGTCTAACATATGTTTATGAATTCATTCTTGCTACCTATGCATAGTTTAAAACAGACGGGTTTTCAACTGGAAAGTTCGCTTAATTATTTCAGGGATCGTTTTAACTTTATTTCTTTTATTTCTAAGTCAAAACGCCACTATTTAGCTATTGTATTTAGTTTTCTTTTTAGGATTGTGGCTGTTTCAGTAGTTGCCAAACCTCCCCTGCCAGTACATTTTACGCAAGTTGGCATTGTTTTGCTTACCCTCGATACCGTTTGAATAACCTGCTCGAGCGGAATTACTGGGTCGAAACCAGAAATGGCCATTAATGCTGACGAATATGCATTTACGGCAGCGCTAATATTTTTGCCCAAGCAAGGTACTTCAACCCGGTCAGCAACGGGATCGCAAACCAATCCTATCATGTTTTGAATCGCCATCGATGCAGCTCCAAGCGCTTGTTCAGCAGAACCTCCCAACAATTGAACAATTCCGGCCGCAGCCATGCCTGAGGCCGCACCACATTCAACCTGACAACCGTGTTCTTCAGCTGAGAATCCCGGCCCTTGTGCAAAATAAGCACCAACAATTCCGGCAGCAAAATATGCTTTTATTAACTCTTTTTTTGATGAACCTATGTTTTTTGAAACCGCAAGCAACGTCCCGCCAACAGTCCCACAGGAACCTGCAGTTGGCACTGCCACAACAACCTCCATGGCACTTTTTGACTCCATGAGTGCCGAAACATTTTCAATTATCCGGTTAACAATAGAATCCTTTATTTTTCCCTCCTGTTCAGTTTTCCCAATTAAGTGCGATTGTTGCTGCAAAATCCTGTCTTCGTAGTGTGTTCCGTTTAATCCGACATCAATACTTTTATGAATAATTTGAATTATTTCTTCCATTTTCAGAACCAAATCCTGCTCTGACATTCCACTGATACATTTTTCGTAAACCAGGCCGAGTTCACCCAAATCAGCACTTTTTTGAGCGGCATATTGTTTAAGTGACGGCAATGAAGTGAAGGGCATATCACTTTCCCGGCCAGAAATGACAGGTAGTATTGGATGTATTATAGCAATGTTTTGTATTTGCTGATTTTCCTGCAACAGGGAAATAAAATCAGCGGAAAATGGCAGGGAAGATTTAAATTCATACATGTTAAATTCTTCATTTTGCTTAAATAGAAATTTAACCTCAGTTGAAATATTGCTTTTTAACTTTTCAGAAATATCAGTTTCATTTTGGGTGAAGATGATAATTTCAAACAAATCGCCATTCATTTTTACATTAAAGCCATTAACCGAGCTGATTTCGAAAGAGCCCCCTCCCAGCGAGACAGCTACTATTTGCACTTTCTTTTTTGATTGTCCACTAAGGGTCAGGCGAACGGTGTTTGCATGATGTGTGGGAAAAGAATTTACCTGATATTCAATTACCACATTTTTTTCACTGGCGTACCCTTCGGTATCCTTCATCCTTTCATCGGTGATATCGAGCTGCAGTAAACCACCTTCAATTCCAATAGTTGTCCCTTGCTCGCGATAGTTTGGTGCCCATGCCCCATCTTCGTCAAACTCAATTAATGCTTTATGCAAAGGCTCATTTAAAATCTGAACAGCAATTCTTGCAATCCTCCACGATGCCGCTGTATGAGAACTTGAAGGTCCCCTCATAACCGGGCCAATAACATCATTAAAAATACCAGGTAGTTTTTTCATTCTTTGTCACGTTATACAAATATTGAGCAAAATACGATTTTGTCATTTAGATCAACATACTCCTGTTTTCTTATTCAAATAGATTTATTTCCTGTCCAAAAGATTTTTCAATTGAATTGTTATAAATATCAGTAGCTACGGCATAATCCTGGATAGCTATACCTACACTTTTAAAAACGGTTATATCATTTTCGGATTCCCTGCCAGAAATTTTATTTAGGCAATAATCACCGATTTCACCTATAATATGATTTTTCTGAATTATTCCAGCGTCTATTGGTTTAATCAAATCGCCACTTTCTTTCAGGCAGGAATCAATCTGATCGACATACACCTTTGCATCTCTTATCACAAACGGGTCGAGCTCCTGCATGTGAGGCTGAAAAGAACCCACCGCATTAATATGAACACCTTCCTTTAACACCTCCCTTCGAAAAAGTGGAACTGTTGCATTTGTTGCAGTGCAGATAATATCTGCTTCTTTCAAGCGAGTAGTATCTTCGCAATAAACTATTTCAATTTGCATTTTGACTGTCATCTCTGCAATAAACTGCTCTGCTGATTCCCTGTTTAAGTCGAAAACCAATACTTTTTTAATATTCCGCTCGCAAGCTACTGCCTCTACCTGGGTTCTTCCCTGTGTTCCGCATCCAAACAATGCCATGGTTCCCGCATCTTCTCTAGCAAAAAAACGTGTTGCCAATCCGCTGGCTGCACCGGTACGCAATGCAGTAATATATTCCCCGTCCATAATCGATAATATTTCCCCGGTCACCGAATCAATCAGCAAAACAATTCCTTGTATCGTTGGGATTCCGTTAATAAAATTGTTTTCCCTTTGTGTAAGGAATTTTACCGAAACCCGTTGTTCTTTCTCTACAAATGCAGGTTTAAAAAACATCAGCATTTCTTTTGTGGGAAGTTTGGAGACAAAACGCGGCGGCACAAAACCATCGCCCGAAGCAAGCGCTCCAAATGCCCGGCGCATAGCATCAATTGCTTGCCGCATTGAATAATACTGCTTTATTTCCCCAGCTCTAATGATCCGAATTGGTTTCCTAATATTCATATTTTCCACTTTTAAATAAAGATCCAATAATTGCGATGTGTGAGATAAGCCTTTATTTTTTTCATTTATTTCCGGATAAGATTATAAAGACCTCCTTTTACTGTTTTGAATTCAATAGAACCGTCGTCGTTGGTTTTTAAAGCAACTCGTTCTCCGTTATTTGTTACCTTGAATTTCCCTCTGACATTAATTCTACAGGTTTTTCCGGCCTTAGATAAAATTTCCAAATCTGTAATGGACTTATCCTGCCACTTCATATCTAATTCAAAACCACCACGAGCGCATACTCCATCAAATCTGCCATTCGTCCATTCGTTTGGTAGGGCAGGCAATAAGTCAATTACATTCTCATGCGATTGAATCAGCATTTCGGTAATTCCTGCCGCGGCTCCCATTGTTCCATCTATTTGAAGAGGCGTACCACACTTAGCAAAAAATTGCGGATAACACTGCTCTTTCAAATACCCTTTAAAAATTTCATTTGCACGGTTGCCATCATACAGCCGAGCCCACAGTGACATTTTCCAAACTCTCGACCAACCCGAAGCTCCATCTCCTCTTAAATCCAATACTTTTTTACAACCATCGATATATTCAGGTGTTCGTTTTGCCGAAATTACATTACCAGGATACAAACCATACAAATGTGAATTGTGGCGGTGGTTTGGCTCCAGCTGCTCAAAATCTTCAGTCCATTCCTGCAAAGTACCATCTCTTCCAATTTGCGGGGGAGCCAACCTTTTTCTGGCAGCAGCAACATTACTGCTAAAGTCAGAATCTAAACCTATTATCTTTTCTGTTTCAAGATAGTACCCAAACAAATCTGTCAATATCTGAATATCTATGGAAGCTCCGTAACAAATGGTTGTGAAATAATAGAAGCCAGTTACTTCGTCGAAGAAATATTCATATCCCTCGCCTTTGGGGGGATTCTCGGGCGAAGTGGAGGGATTTGTAACTAAGTACTTACCTTCCGGATCTTCAATAAGAAAGTCTAAGAAAAACTGCACAGCACCTTTCATTAAAGGGTAAATTTCTTCCAGGTACTCCTTATCCTGGTTGAATAGGTAATGCTCATATAATTGATTAGTCAGCCAGGCGCCTCCAACAGTAAACGTTCCCCAGCATGGGCCATCCATTGGGGCAGCCACACGCCATAAATCGGTATTCTGATGGAATACCCAGCCTCGAGCACCATAATGTTCTTTTGCCACCTGAGTACCCTCATCTGTCAACTCTTTTACCATGGTAATTAGTGGTTCAACAAGCTCGGCAAGGTTCCCGGTTTCGGCATGCCAGTAATTCATTTCGGTGTTAATGTTTGTGGTATATTTGGAGTCCCAGGCCGGATTTACTTTGTCATTCCAAATTCCTTGCAAGTTTGCAGGTTGGGTTCCCTTCCTGGATGAAGCGATTAATGCATATCGTCCAAAGTTGTAACAAAGTGCCGCAAGATTTGGGTCGGAATTAGCAACATTTCCACCTATCCTCTCATCAGTTGGAAGGTAGGAGTACTCGGTTTTAGGAAGTTCCAGTTTCACACGATCAAAATATTGCTGATAATCGGCAATGGAAGCGTTTCTTATTTCATCGTACGATTTATCTTCAACCTGATTCAAGTATTTTTTCACACGCCCAACCTGATCAGCACTTACATCCTTGTAATTCACGAAGTTTGTTGCAGCTGCAATGATTAATGTTACAGCATCTGCATTTTCAATATACATATAATCGTCCTCCACTCGCATTGTCCCACCCTCAGGAAATGCTTTTAATTCAGTCCTGTGTCTGATTTTTCCTTCAATCCCCAGGTAATCGGCAGATTTTCCATTTACAGTCAAGCCGCTCTGGCCAATCCCATCCATGGTAAAATAATCGGTCCCATAATTTGAATGCGACATATTCCGGACACCTCTGAGCTGTGCTTTAAAAGAAAGACTGCCAGGTTTATTTGCAGTTAGGCGCACCAGGACCACCTGATCGGGGGCTGACGATAGAACCTCACGGCGAAATGTTACACCATTAACTTTGTATTCAACACCGGTAATCCCGGTATTCAGGTCAAGCCACCTTTTGTATCCCGTCACTTCTTCTACCTTATTGAAAAACAAAATTAGGTTGGCAAGTGGCTGGTATTTTTGTTGTTCAACAGGATAGCCCATTAATTTCCGGCCGAAAAGTTTATGCCCACGAATGGGCTGTCCTTCAAAAATATATTTCTGTATTTGTGGCAAAGATTCCGCACCACCTTTTACAACAGTGGAATATGGACCACCTGACCAATAGGTATCTTCATTTAATTGAATTATTTCTTCATCATATTTCCCATAAATCATGGCACCTAATCTGCCATTTCCCACGGGCAAAGCCTCTTCCCATATTTTAGCTGGCGAGTTGTACCACAAGAGGGTTGCAGGGTCAAATTCTCTATTATCTATTTTTGTGGATACATCAGTTTCCTGTGCATTTATCTGTAAACTAATAGTAGTGATATACAGACACGCTAAAAATATTATTCTATTCATTTTACAGGTTTTTGGTATTCATTAAATTGTAAGTCTCCAAGCTAAAGTGAATCAAATCAGATAAAAGTTAAGACATAGGATGGATTATCACGAAAAATATCTTATAAAAAGAAAGTTTAAGAGACAGTTCACTAGATTTACTTAATCAATTCATAACTCAAAACCGAGTATTCATGCAGCCTAAATCAGACATCATCAACGAGATCAGATCCTTTGGGGAAAACTTTTCACCAAGCTATCACATCCCCAAGCGCGTATTAGGTAAAACAGGTGAAAAACTTTCTATTATTGGCTTTGGAGGGATCATGTTGAATGAAAATCCACAGAATTTCGCCAACGAGTTGGTCGCTAAAGCATTTGAGTTGGGAGTAAATTATTACGACGTGGCACCAAAATATGGTAATGCGGAAGAAAAATTGGGCCCCGCATTAAGACCATATAGAAAAAACTGTTTCTTAGCTTGTAAAACAAAAGAAAGGAGTGCTGTAGGAGCGCAAAAAGACCTGGAAAATTCTCTTGACAAACTTCAAACTGATCATTTTGACCTGTATCAATTACATGAACTCAGCACTGTGAAAGAAGTGGAAGCAGCTTTTAGTTCTGGTGGTGCTATGGAAACGGTGGTGAAAGCCAGAAAAGAGGGCAAAATCAGGTTTGTTGGTTTTTCAGCTCATTCGGTTGATGCTGCCATGATGGCTATGAACAATTATGATTTTGACTCCATTCTCTTTCCAATAAATTTCGCATGCTGGAATAGCGGGAATTTTGGCCCACAAGTCTACACTGAAGCCGAAAAAAGAGGAATGGGAATACTGGCACTTAAATCAATGGCTCTAAAACGGATGAACGAAGGCGAAGAATTGATATATAAAAACGTGTGGTATCGGCCAATAGCAAATGAGAAAATCATGAAATTGGCATTAAAATTTACCTTATCGAAGCATGTTACGGCAGCCATCCCTCCGGGACAATATACCCTATTCCTGAAAGCATTAGAATTTATAGGTGATTTCAACACAATTACAGAGCAGGAAACTCACCAATTATTGGCATTAGCAAAAGAAACCATGCCTGTTTTTATGCACGCATGAGTTTTGGATAACTAATATGATTGTATTTATCTGAACAAAATTGTAAACCTTCAGCAAAAGGTGGACTGATTTAGGAAAAGTGGTCGATTACTCAGACCTTTTTATCTTCCTCTTTTTAGGATAATCCTGACACCAAACTGGCACAAAAAAAAACACTCACAATTTAGAACTGTAAGTGTCTGATTTTCAATGTGGGCCCACATGGACTCGAACCATGGACCCCCGAATGGAGGTTGTGTTTTATCCATGTTTTTTTGAGCCGTTTTAGTGTCGATCAGATGTAGCTTCCACTTTCCCCAAAGTTAGTTTACTCGGAAGTAGGCATACATATCCTGTCTTGTAGTTGATCGCTAAATTTTCAACTTCTGTAAAGTCTCCGGGCTTTCTAATAGTTTGTGATAAGTCGTATTGCCAAAGCCCCTTTTATTGAAGAATTATATAAACAATATCATAAAATAGGAATTGTAAGAATAAATCTGTAGCAGCCGAAAGGGCTCCGACTATTACAGATTTGGTAATTCCTGATATAGTTAACTTAAAAAGACAGGATGGCAGCCCCTTCTTTCACACGTTCATGAATAGCTGTAGATCCTACAACCTCGACACCATCGATCAGATCTTCCGGGTACATTCCTCTTACTTTGATGCAAGGAGGGCAAACACCAATATGACAACCGGCATCAATTACGCTTTGTATCATGTCCTTCATGGCAGGATCTTCAGGATTTAAATGGGCCCTGTCAGAAGCTCCTTTGCGCACCCAGTCAACTCCTGAGCTTACCAGGAAAACAGATACATCCAAACCGTTTTTAATACCGCCATTTGCAATACTCCATGCTACCGATGAACGCTCATCGTCGAGACCTCTTGAGATTACGACAACTAATTTTCTTTGCTCTTTCATAATTTTAAAATTTAAATGGTTAATAATTGATTTATGATTTGTTTAAACTATTTCTTAATTCCGGGAGTGTAAGCATGCAGGCTGACTGCCGGAGAATTGAAAGGATTACCAACCGCATGATAACCCATCCGGTCATCAATATATGCCATGCTCCCTGCCATATAAGTACTTGATGACAATAATTGTGGTGATGCATCTGTGGTGTATCTCAATTCCTCCACCTGCCCCTGCAGTACTTTGAAAACACAACCTCCACTCGGGTGCCCATGGATGCTGCTGATTTTCCCTGGTTTCCAATGGATCAGAACTACTTTTATAAGATCATTCTGTATCAACACATGGTTTGTTTCCGGATTCAACAAGAATCTTCTGATTTGATCCTGATTAATTGTTTGTAATTTTTCTAATATCGGGACGAACTGCAATGCGGAATATGGCGCATCATTTATAAAGAATGTATTGAATAAATTCAGGCATACATCCCGAAGATTTGGTATCTGCCCCAAATTCATTTCTGTATTCGCCTTTGGCTTCAGGAGATTTTCTCCAGTAATGGCAGTTTTAATAGTGCTAAAATGAAACTTGCTCCCTGAATTATTTTCATTACTGCTGTTTGTGACTTTTACACGGTTAAATCCGGTGAATCCATTAATGATATTGGAAGCATTCGAAGTGTTGTTGAGTAAGGTTTTCATAGTTCTCTTTGTTTGATCGATACAAAGTAGAGAACTATATGGCTAGTATATTTTGCTAAAAAGTTCGAAGTGTTGACTAATCAGTTCAAATGTTAAAAATCATCCAATCGCTAAAGATTTCTTAAATTCGGTTGGATTGTTTCCGGTTATTTTTTTGAACACCCGACTAAAATGTGAGAGATCTTCAAAGCCTGATTCGAATGCTACCTGGGAAATACTCAGGCTGGAATTGGCAATCATATTTGCCGCATGTTTTATCCGCCTCTTCAAAATCCATTTACCCGGAGATTCATTGAATTGCTCCTGAAAATCCCTTTTAAACGTACTGAGGCTTCGGTGACACAAATTTGCATAATCCTCCAGCTTGAGATTGAAGCAAAAATTCTTCTCCATAATCTGTCGTATAGAAGGCCTGTCTGATTCGGACAGTGTATTTAGATAAGCTGTCAGAAGTGGATCACTATTAATGACATGGATAAGTAATTCTTTAAGCTTTAGCACCAGGATGTGATCCGGTGGCCGGTTTTCACCTCTGAAATAATGCAACATCGAATGAAAATATCCTTCCAGATAATCAGATTGTTGAACGGTGGTCGCCGTAAACTCTGTTGGATTCTTGGAACAATTCAATATTACTTTTCCTTT
>JAHEMV010000086.1 GCA_024643455.1 Cytophagales bacterium | reverse complement strand
TTGAAAAAAGATTTCAGATCCAAGGTGAAACATATCAGCATCACAAATTATTTTTTCAAGCAAAGTGACTGGATTTTGTGGTATTCTGGTGGATATTATACAGTTCTGTACTTTTTTTATCGTTTCAAGATCAACACTTTTAGCATTTAAAAAATCTGAAGCAAAGTTAGCGCTTGCCAATTCATGATTTTCATAGCCAAGAAAATATCCTGAATCATGAAACCAGGCAGCTATAATTAGAATTTCAAGATCTTTAAAATCTACGTTGCAATTAGCCGCAATAATCTTTACACCTTCAACGACATCCAATGTATGATCAATATTGTGATAGCAGATATCTTCTGGAAAATTATAAGTAATAAGCCCTGTTACGTATTCTTTCGTTTGTTCAATTAGTGGGGTATTGAAATTGTTCAATTTTGCTCATTTAGTTTGGATTAATAATGGCCTGCCTTGCTTTTCATATTTAATTATAATTTTCTGGCAATCAATTTTACCAACTTTTTTACAGTTAAAATAGTCTAATCATTTAAATTGTGCTTTTATTGGCAATTTCACTAGCATAATATTTTTAATTATATGATTTAGATTAAACGAAATCATATTTATTAAAAAGCCGGTAAATTAATCATGACATTTGCAATTTTAAAGGGGCCGAAAACCTATTGATAATTTGAATAAAAAAGAAATCTTGTTGGTAACAATTATAGCATTTATTGTTGGAGTTTTCACAGTTTATTTTTCAGAACAAAGGTTATGGGATTATGATGATTCGGTTTATGAATTAAATCTAGATTCGAACCAATTTAACCTTTTGAAACCAAAGAAACGATGGGAATTGCCTAAAAAGCTCAAAGAGATTTCCGGTCTCTCATACTTCGGAGGAAATAAATTAGCGTGTATTCAGGATGAAGATGCCGTGTTTTATGTTTATGATTTAAATAATGAAGCAATTATCCGAGATGACACATTTGGTAAAAAAGGAGACTATGAAGATGTGGAAGTTATTGACGATATCGCATATGTGTTAAATAGTAACGGAGATATTTATTATTTCCACATAGAAAATCAGGGGATTGGTGAAGTAAAAAAAATAAAAACCGATCTTTCTAAACATAATGATGCTGAAGGGCTGGGCTTTGATAGATTTACCAATGAACTTTTGATTGCTTGTAAGGAAGATCCAGGAATAAAGGACGTAAAAATTGAAAAAAGTCGATCTATCTATAGCTTGAATCTGAATAATAGAAAATTGATTCATAATCCAAAATACATCGTTGACAGTGAGTCATATGATGAAATGCTTGAAAAAAAAGGACTAAATAGAAAAAAGCATAAGCCATTCAAACCAAGTGGGATTGCAATTCATCCCAAAACAAACTATGTTTTTATCATAGCAACTGTTGGTAAAATGATGGTTATTTTAAGCCCAGATGGGAAGATTGCAGATCTGATCCCTTTGGATCCTGGGCTTTTCGTACAGCCGGAGGGCATATGTTTTAGTCCAGAAGGAGATTTATACATTTCATCTGAAGGAAGAGGTAAAAAAGGGTACATTTTAAAATTTTAAAAACATGAAGATCTATCAGGTAGATGCTTTTACTGACCATGTGTTTGGAGGAAATCCAGCTGCTATTTGTCCATTGGAAAATTGGCTTTCTGATGAAAAAATGCAACAAATTTCCATGGAAAATAATCTTTCGGAAACAGCATTTTTTGTTCAGGAAAATGAGCAATTCCATATTCGATGGTTTACTCCAGAAATGGAAATCGATCTTTGTGGACATGCTACTCTTGCTTCGGCTCATGTCATATTTAATCACCTTGGATATGAGAAGAACGATATAACCTTTCAGTATGGAGGAGGTTTGCTTTCAGTAATTAATCAGGGAGAACTGCTAGCCATGGATTTTCCAGCTGTTCAATCCAGTTCAACCGAAATTACAGATCAAATAGGATTATCGCTTGGAAAAAAGCCTCTGAGCTTATATAAAGCCAGAGATTTAATGGCTGTTTTTGAATCGGAGAGTGATATTGTAAGCCTGGAGCCTAATTTCGCTGAAATGGCAAAACTTAATTGTCTGGGAATTATTGCAACTGCACCTGGTGATAGTGTTGATTTTGTTTCCAGATTTTTCGCCCCTCGAGCAGGGATCAATGAAGATCCAGTAACAGGTTCTGCCCATTGCATGCTCATCCCTTTTTGGGCAAGAAGACTAGGTAAAAGCAAACTTGAGGCTTTACAATTGTCAAAAAGAATTGGTAGCCTTTCATGTGAATTTAAAGGTGAACGCGTTGAAATAGCAGGTAAAGCAGTCACATATCTTATTGGTGAGATCAATATATGATGGCTTTTTGGCATAAATCTATAACTTTTTGTTTAGAACGATTTTAAATGCCTATTTTTGTACGCTCAAAATTCAACAACTAATAAATAATGGCATATAACTTATTAAAAGGGAAAAGAGGAATCATCTTTGGTGCACTTGATGAAAAGTCAATTGCGTGGTTAACTGCAGAAAAAGTCCATGAAGAAGGTGGTCAATTTGTACTGACCAATGCACCGATTGCCATGCGAATGGGTAAAATTAATGAACTGGCAGAGAAATGTGGCAGTAAAGTAATTCCAGCTGACGCTACTTCCCTTGAAGATATCGAAAATCTTTATAAGGAATCCATGGATGTGCTTGGAGGTAAGATTGATTTTATTTTACATTCTATTGGTATGAGTCCAAATGTGCGGAAAGGACGAGATTACGGAGATTTGAATTATGAATGGTTTTTGAAAACGCTGGATGTTTCAGCACTTTCCTTTCATAAGGTAATGCAACTCGCCGAAAAAATGGATGTGATGAATGAATGGGGTTCGATCATTGCATTATCTTATATAGCTGCCCAACGTACCTTCCCTGATTATTCAGATATGGCCCAGGCGAAAGCGGTGCTGGAATCTATTGCACGAAGCTATGGTTATAGAATGGCCAGAAGTAAAAAAGTAAGAGTCAATACCATTTCCCAATCTCCAACAGTAACTACTGCTGGCACAGGAGTCACAGGATTTAATATATTCCATGATTTTGCAGACAAAATGTCGCCTTTAGGCAATGCAGATGCTGTATCGTGTGCCGAATACATTGTTTCAATGTTCTCTGATTTCACAAGAATGGTTACTATGCAAAATCTAATGCATGACGGAGGATTTTCAAATTCAGGCATTACTTATGAAGTGATTGATTATCTAAAAGGAGCAGAAAACGGTTCATCCAAGAAAAAATAAAGGATGGTTGTATTTCCCAATGCCAAAATCAATCTTGGTCTAAACATCCTAAGCAAAAGAGATGATGGCTATCATGAACTGGAAACATGTTTTTATCCAGTCCAATGGCAAGAAGCCCTGGAGATTATTGAAGCGAAAGAAACAAAGGTCACGATTACCGGGATAACTATTCCGGGAGATGGCGACAACATTATCTTAAAAGCCTATAATTTATTAAAAGCTTCTTTTGCTCTTCCGGCAGTAAATATTCATTTACACAAATCAATTCCCATTGGAGCCGGACTTGGTGGAGGATCTGCCGATGCTGCATTCACGTTAACGCTTCTAAATACACTTTTTAACCTTGGCCTTCCTGATGATGAGTTAATGAAATTTGCTGTTAGTCTTGGTGCAGATTGTCCTTTTTTCATTAAAAACAAACCAATGTTGGCCACGGGAATTGGTGAAAAGCTCAGTGATGTAGAATTAAACTTTTCCGATAAGCATATCGTTTTGGTATATCCTGACATACACATTTCAACCAAAGAAGCTTATTCCGGTATAATACCCAAAAAGCCTATTATTGGAATAAGGTCGATTTTAGAAGAAAAAGAGATATCTGAATGGAAGAATTTACTCAAAAATGATTTTGAATTTTCCTTATTCAAATCCTATCCTATTCTCGATGAAATAAAGCAACAGTTATACGATTGCGGAGCCGTATATGCTTCTATGTCGGGTTCGGGGTCGTGTATGTATGGGATTTTTGAGCAATCACCACAAATCAACTTTCCAGATTCTTTTCGCATTTGGTCCGGAAAATTATAATGCTCCTAGGCTTTAGTTTTATTCTTCAAAATTCGTAAAGCGTTTGACCTGAGTGTTTCCTGTTTCTTTTCGTTAAAAAAAACTGGAATTAAGAGTAAGGCAACGACAACAGAGATGATTCCGATAATGGCCCCAAAATAAACATCAACAACAAAATGCTGAAGTAAATATACTCGCGAAAATCCCACGAGGAAAGCAAGAAGAAAAAACAAGATCGATACAATCATTTTTTGATTGTTCAGAATGATAAAAAGCAATGCAAAAAGTGCAAATCCTGTAGCGGTATGACCTGATGGGAAAGTATTAGTTGTATGGACATCCACTCCCTCCACAAAATTTAGCGAAATGCTTTGATCGAAAAATGCTGTTGGCCTAACTAAGCCATTAAAAATCCATCGTTTAAAAAGAGAAACAAGTAGGGACTGCACTAAAATGGAAAATGCGGTGAGTATTGCAGTATAGTAATTATAGAATAACACACCTATCAACAAAATGGCAAGTAAGACTCCATCACCCAGATTGGTAGCATATTTAAAAAAAGCATCCAAAACAGGATAGTGAAATTTATTAATAAGTAATTCCAATTCACCTTTCGGAAAGACTAACAACGGATAAAGAAAGATAATCGCTGTTCCTAAGCAAAGAGTTATAAAACCAGATTGGAAAAAATCTTTTGTCTTCATAATTTTTGTTTCACCAATTTGTCAAAAATAGGTGATATTTTTTTGCTTCGAAAATTTCACCTTAAGGTGTCAGTTTCGAGAAATTTCCTATGATAATATTTATTTAAAAATGGATGCGCCAGTACGGAAATTAAAATAACACTAGCGCCGATATAAAATCCACCTTGCATTTTTTCCTTTTCACCAAAAATTATTACAGCTAGTATTATTCCATAAACAGGCTCAAGATTTACTGTCAAATTCACTGAAAATGCAGAGATCCTTTTCATAATTTCTATTGAAGCTGAATAGGCGTATACCGTGCAAACAATAGCTAAGATCGATACATACAACAGATCAGAATAGGATAGATTCAAATGTAATTGATGGTTTTCTGCGATAAAGTATTTGTATATCGGGAAAAACAACATAATCGAAATATTGGCACCAAGCATTTCATAAAAGGTCACTGTATGATGATGGTGCGTATTTGCAAATCGTGCATTGATTACTGTGAACAACGCAGCAAGGAAAGCAGAAATCAGGGCTAAAAAAATACCAAGAGCATGATCAATTTCAAAATGAAAAATGATATACAGGCCACCGATTACCAACAGGCCAAGGAAAACCTCATACCACTTTATTTTCTTTTTAAGCACAAAAGGTTCTAATAAACTTGTCCAGAATGAGGTTGTAGCCATGCCAGCAAGACAAACCGAAGCTGTAGAAACCCGTGCAGAAGCAAAGAATAAAATCCAATGGCTGGCTATCAAGGATCCAGTTAACAAAAGTTTTATGATTTCATTTTTTTCAATTCGAAACGGAACCTTGTTTAAAAATATTAAAATACCTAACCCCACTGTAGCAATAAGAGTTCGATAAAAAACCACTTCTACTGGTGGCACAACAATCAACAATCCCAGGATTGCAGTGAATCCCCAAATCAAAACTAAAAAATGTAAGTGGAGGTAGTCTTTGAATTCCGATTTCATCTGGGAACTGTTTGATAGATTGCCAGACCGATAATTGTAAAAATTATATTTGGGATCCAAATTGCAATAATTGGAGAGATGCTACCAGCTTCGGCAGAAGTTCTCGAAAAAATAAAGAAAATTATATAAATAAAAGCCAGTAAAAAGCCAAGTGCAATTTGAAAACCTGCCCCGCCCCGGGCTTTCCGCGCAGAGACACCTAATCCAATAAATGTTAAGATGAGCGCAGCAAATGGGGCTGTATAGCGGATATATTTTTCAATTTCATAAACTTCCAGATCGTCTGCGCCCCGCATTTTTAATTCATCAATGTATGAATGAAGTTCATTCATAGTTAGCGTCTCAAATCTACTGTAATCACTGGCGAAATCTTTTGGAAGAATACGAAGGGTAGTATCAAGTGTATTACCAGACGTGAAAATTTCTTCCATGTCTTTTATTTCCCTTTTTTTCCAGGTCTGAAACCTCCATTTCCCTGTTTCCTCCTGCCATTCCATTCGTACTGCTTCGAGTTTATCGATAAGTTCACCGTTTTCAATCGTTTCCAATGTAGGTCTATAACCTCTATTATCAGTCACATTATAACTTTGCAAATACAACATTGTTGTAGGAGCTATTTTTATATGAATATTGCGATCTGTAAAATGATAGGCACTTTTAATGTATTGCAATTCAAAAGCCACACGATCTTTATTTCCATTAGGGATAACCCAACCTCCAAGATAGAAAGAGACTGCCCCTATGATCAAGGCTCCCATCATGTAAGGCCTCATCAGTCTTCTGAAACTTACGCCACTACTCAACATTGCAATGATCTCCGAGTGTTGCGCTAATTGTGAGGTAACAAAAACTACCGTTATGAAAATGGTGATCGGGGCGATCATGTTTGCTATATAGGGTATATAATCCAAATAATAGGCAAAAATCTGTCCTGCATTCAATTCGTGTTTTATATAATTTTCATTTTGCTCAGTAATGTGAATTATTACGACTACGAGTTCAATTACAAAAACCACAAAAACATATGATTTTAGAAATTTTTTAAGAATATACCAGTCCAGTATTTTCATATCCTATTATAACCTTCTACTTATTTTTCCAACTATAGCCCTTTTCCAGTTATCAAATGATCCATTGATGATTTGCTGACGAGCTGCTTTCACTAGCCACAAATAAAAAGCCAAATTATGAATGCTGGCGATTTGTGCCCCTAAAATTTCTTTACTAATGATAAGATGTCTGAGGTATGCTTTGGAATAAAACGTACTGATTTCATTTTCAAGTCCGCTATCAATACAGCTCAGATCTTCTTTCCATTTTTCATTTCGAATGTTGATTATACCTTCTGTAGTGAACAACATGCCATTTCTTGCGTTTCTAGTAGGCATCACACAGTCAAACATATCAACACCAAGGGCGATACATTCAAGTATATTTTCTGGAGTGCCAACACCCATTAAGTATCTGGGTTTGTCCTTTGGCAAAATTTCACAAACCAGGTCGGTCATGGCATACATTTCTTCAGCAGGTTCGCCAACAGATAAACCGCCAATGGCATTTCCGGAGCGATTGTATGAAGCAATGGTTTCGGCTGAGGAAGTCCGGAGATCTTTATAGGTACTTCCCTGTACTATTGGGAAAAGGTGCTGTTCATAATCATATTTTGGGATTGTGGAATCTACGTGATCACAGCATCGTTTGAGCCATCTGTGTGTCAACTCCATTGAATTTTTGGCATATTTATAATCACATGGATATGGAGTACATTCATCAAAAGCCATAATAATATCTGCACCAATAATTCGCTGTATATCCATGACGCGCTCCGGTGTAAAAAGATGTTTGGACCCATCTATATGGGATTGAAACTTTACTCCATCCTCCTTTATTTTTCGGACATCAGCCAATGAATACACCTGATATCCACCACTATCCGTAAGAATGGGCCTGCTCCAGCCATTAAATTTATGTAGCCCGCCCGCCTTTTCGATTAAATCAAGCCCTGGTCTAAGGTATAAATGGTAGGTGTTCCCAAGTATGATTTGGGCTTTAATATCATTAACAAGTTCTCTTTGGTGTACTGCTTTTACGGTGCCTGCAGTACCTACGGGCATAAAAATTGGCGTTTCTACCTTACCATGTGCTGTTTCAAATATTCCCGCACGCGCCTTCGTTCCTGGATCATTTGCTATGACATTAAATCTCATTCAAAAAAACTATTTGTAATAAAGGCCACAAAAATAAGCGATAAAATTTACAATAAGATGCTAATATCGTTTTACATTTACCTCTGTTTTTTGAGGTGTAAAACAATAATTTGATGTTAAATATCTTATTTTGGGTGTTTGTCGCAAGCGCCAGTATTCAATTTATATTCTTTGCAATCGTTTCTATTGCGTTTTCTGTGTACAAAAAACCTGAGCAAGAAAATTATACTATCCCTGGTATTTCGATCATTATAAGTGCCAAAAATGAATTTGATAATCTGAAATCGCTTATTCCAATTTTACTGAAACAACAATATAAAAATTTCGAAATTATTCTGGTTGATGATAACTCTTCCGATGAGACCTACGACTATGCTATTAATCTGGATCATAAAGAGAAAAAATTTAAATTGGTACGCATTGACGAAACACCGGACCACATCAACAATAAAAAATATGCACTTACATTGGGTATTCGCGCTGCGAAATATGATCATGTCTTATTGACAGACGCTGACTGTTTCCCGGAAAGTGAATATTGGATCCAACAAATGAGTGATGGGTTTACTTCAGATGATAAAAAATTTGTTATTGGATATTCACAATATTATACTAAACCTGGTCTGTTAAATCGGTTTATCACCTATGAAACCTTGCTGACAGGAGTTCATTATGTTGGTGTTGGATTACTTGGAAATCCATATATGGGTGTAGGACGAAATATAGCGTACAGGAAATCGTTCTTTTTAGAAAATAAAGGATTTGGGAAATTTCAAGGTGTAGTCGGAGGTGATGATGATTTACTCGTAAATCATTTTGCCAAAAAAAGCAATTCGACTTTTGTTCTTTCGCAGGAATCGACAATTTATTCAAACCCGAAATTAACATTGAAGGATTTTACATTGCAAAAGACAAGACATTTATCTGTAGGGAAACATTACAGGAAGGCTGACAAATTGCTCCTTGGAATACTTTCTTTTACAAAAATTGTTTTTTGGGTTACATCTATTGCGGTAATTATGTCAGTATATCGAACATATTTTGTTCTTGCTGGTTTTTTTCTTGTAATGGTATCATTATTGACGGCTTTGTTGTTATTGAAAAAGAAGACCGGAGATAATTCAAAAATTTGGATGTTACCCATCTTAGATTTTATATACATCTTTTATTATATTTCAACCGGCCTTAGGGTTTTATTCACAAAAAAGGTTAGATGGAGATAGATAAAAATTTTTCAGATAAGGCACTTGAGGATTTCAGACTTATCGATAAAGCAACCATAGAAAATGATGAACAAGCATACGCTGAATTAATGAAGCGTTACAGAAAGCCTGTTTATCATATGATTTTGAAAATGGTTCGTAATGTTGATGATGCTGAAGATTTGACTATTGAAGCTTTTGCAAAAGCTTTTCGGCATCTAACCCGATTCAAAAAAGACTATACCTTTTCTACCTGGTTATTTCGAATTGCAACGAATAATGCGATTGATTTTATTCGAAAAAAGAAGCTGGAAACCATGAGTCTGGATACTTCTTTTAAAGATGACAGCGGAGAAGCCGTTACGATCGATGTCGAAGACAACGAACTCAATCCTATGGAGGAAACAATAAAAACACAGAAGATCGAACTCATTCGTGTTTTTGTTGATAAGTTGCCGCCAAAATATCAACGACTGGTAAAACTAAGGTACTTTGACGAACTCTCTTATGAAGAGATTGCTCAAGAGCTTGAAGCACCTCTCGGCACAGTAAAGGCTCAACTTCACCGGGCTCGTGAGCTAATGTATGATTTGGTGAAAGGCAAGCAAGAGCATATTTAATATGCATCCATATTTTAATTTATTATCAAAGTACTTTCCGGAATTATCCCAAAAGCAATTAAATCGATATGAGCAATTATGGGATTTTTATCATGATTGGAATGCCAAAATCAATGTAATCTCAAGGAAGGATATAGACGAACTCTATCTCAGGCATGTTTTGCATTCACTTGCAATTGCCAAAATATTCAAATTCAAAAATGGGACCAAAATACTAGATGTGGGTACCGGGGGAGGATTCCCCGGAATACCGCTGAGCATCTATTTTGAAAATGCACAATTTACTCTTGTAGATTCTATAGGAAAAAAAGTGATGGTTGTTAATGAAGCAATTAAAGCACTAAATCTTGATAATGCAGAAGGGATTCAGGCACGAGCAGAAGAATTAAAAAGTCATTACGACATCGTTGTCAGCCGGGCAGTAACGGATTTGCCTAGTTTTGTTCCATGGGTTTCCGGAAAAATTAATAAAGGCAACACATCCGGAGTTGGTAATGGAATCATCTATCTGAAAGGTGGTGATCTTCAGGATGAGCTCAATCAGATTTCCTGGAGGAACAGCATTCATGAAATTTCAAAGCTTTTTGAAGAACATTTTTTTGAAACAAAGAAGGTGGTTCATTTGCTGAAGCCTTAGCCATCCAGTAAAATATTACTTCAATATTATTCTAAAAATCCATGAGATTTCCATAAGTTAGAAATCTCGTTTCGGTGTGTGTCCAGCGATACTTAAACCGACTAATGATAATAAGCTGATCTATAATTATGTACCTGATTTTTGATACGGAAACAACTGGTTTGCCAAAAAATAAACAAGCCTCGCTTAATGATTTTGACAATTGGCCGAGAGTAGTACAAATTGCCTGGCAACTTCATGACCGCCAGGGAAAATTGCTTTCCAATGAAAATATTATCGTAAAGCCAGAAGGATTTACCATTCCATTTAATGCAGAAAAAGTCCATGGGATTTCGACGCAAAGAGCTTTGGATGAAGGTATTCCACTCGACGAGGTGTTGAATCGATTTACTGAAGACCTTGAAAAAGCGGAATTGATCATCGGGCATAACATTATTGATTTTGATATCAAGGTTCTTGGTTCAGAATATCTGCGCATGGAAAAGGGAAATGCAATTTCTACGAAAGCTGCATTAGACACACAATTGGCCACTACCGAATATTGTGCAATTCCCGGGGGCAGGGGAGGACAATTTAAATGGCCAACACTGCTGGAATTGCATAAAAAACTTTTTGGCAAAGGATTCGGTGATGCGCATGATGCGGCCTATGACGTAGCAGCAAATGCCCGATGTTTTTTTGGATTGCTCGAGCAAAAAGTAGTAGAACCGGCAGATGATACTCCGGTAGCAGAAATTGAATATGAAGAACCGGATTTGGCAGTGGCTAACTTTGCCAAAAAACGCCAATCAAATGTAAAATTTGTGGACACGCCTGTAGTACAACGGGAAGTCACCACACCGTTCTCGCATTTACATTTACATTCCCAGTTTTCAGTGCTTCAGGCTACTCCTAATATTAAAAGTATTATTAAAAAAGCCAAGGAATACAATATGCCTGCCGTGGCACTGACCGATCTTGGTAATATGTTTGGGGCCTTCAAGTTTGTAAGAGAAGCCCTGGCCAATGAAATAAAACCAATACTGGGATGCGAATTTTTTGTGGCTGAGGAACGTCAGAAATTAAAATTCACAAAAGATAATCCTGACAAGCGATTTAACCAGGTCTTGCTAGCCAAGAATAAACTGGGCTATCTCAATCTGGCCAAACTAAGCTCATTTGGTTATACTGAAGGATTATACGGGCTTTACCCAAGAATAGATAAGGAGCTCATTGAACAGTATTCCGAAAATGTAATTGCATTGTCAGGAGGATTAAGTGGCGAAATTCCTAACCTGATTTTAAATGTTGGAGAACATCAGGCCGAAGATGCTCTTAAGTGGTGGATACAGGTGTTTGGCGAAGATTTTTATATTGAACTATTACGTCATGGACTGGAAGAAAACAACAGAGTAAATGATGTATTGCTTCGATTTGCATCGAAATACGACGTTAAGGTTATTGCTTCGAACGATGTTTATTATCTCAACCAAACTGATGCGAATGCACACGATATTTTAATTTGTGTAAAAGAAAATGAATTGCAATCAACGCCAATAGGCAGAGGGCGGGGTTTCAGATATGGTTTTCCCAACCAGGAATTTTATTTCAAGTCCCAGGAAGCTATGAAATCCTTGTTCATGGACATACCTGAAGCCATAGAAAATATCAATGAGGTTGTCAATAAAATTGAAAAATTTGAATTAGACAGGGAAGTGCTTTTACCCGCTTTTGACATACCAGAAGGGTTTGAATCGGAAGATGATTATTTGAAATACTTAACATTTGAAGGGGCAAAAAAACGATATCCGGAATTGACCCCTGAAATAAAAGAACGACTTGATTTTGAACTTGAAACGATAAAAAATACAGGATATCCAGGCTATTTTTTGATTGTTCAGGATTTCACTTCAGAAGCCAGAAGGATTGGTGTCGCGGTTGGGCCAGGCAGAGGATCAGCTGCCGGATCGGCCGTAGCCTACTGTATAGGCATTACCAATGTCGATCCAATTGCGTACGATTTGCTGTTCGAGCGGTTTCTGAATCCTGACAGAGTTTCCCTTCCTGATATTGATATTGATTTTGATGATGAAGGGAGAGGAAAAATCATTGATTATGTAGTAAAAAAATATGGCAGGAACCAGGTAGCACAAATCATAACCTATGGTACGATGGCGGCAAAGTCATCCATAAAAGATGCAGCTAGGGTTATGGAATTGCCGCTTTCCGATGCCAATAATCTGGCCAAACTGGTACCGGAGCGTCCTGGGACTACATTGGATAAGGCCTTTAAGGAAGTCGCGGAACTAGAGCAAATTGGAAAATCGCAGACAAAAGAAGGCGAGGTCTTGAGACAGGCAAGGGTTTTGGAGGGATCGGTCAGAAATACAGGAATTCATGCTTGTGGAGTTATAATCACACCTGATGACATCACCAAATTTATTCCAGTAAGCGTTTCAAAGGATTCTGATCTGTACGTGACACAGTTTGATAATAGTGTGGTTGAAAACGCCGGAATGCTCAAGATGGACTTTCTGGGATTAAAAACACTTTCTATCATCAAAACGGCTATTGAAAATATAGAAAAACGACATGGGATTAAGATCGATATTGATGCGATACCCCTTGATGATGAAAAAACGTTTGAACTATATCAAAAGGGGCACACTAATGGTACCTTCCAATTTGAAAGTGCCGGAATGCAAAAACATTTACGTGCATTAAAGCCAGATAAATTTCAGGATCTCATTGCAATGAATGCACTTTATCGTCCGGGACCGATGGAATACATTCCCAATTTCATCAAGCGAAAACACGGGGAAGAAGAGATTTCCTACGACATTCCGGCTATGGAAGAATACCTTGCCGAAACTTATGGCATTACGGTCTATCAGGA
>JAHEMV010000544.1 GCA_024643455.1 Cytophagales bacterium | reverse complement strand
AAGATATGGAGCCCGCGATGGAAAATCAGGAGTTATGTTGAAAGCAAAATAAATTCCGACAAGTATAAATAAATAGAGGAAGTATACCGGGAAAATTCTAAGCACCCTGTTCCAATAAAATCGTTTTAAATATTCTTTAAAAGTTAGTGACTTGTTTTGCAGAAGTATTTTGGTGATTAAATATCCGGATTGCACAAAAAACATTTGGATGAAAATCCATGAAAAACCCAAAAGTGTTGGGTTGGCGCCTTTGAGCCTGAGCAGATGGTATAACACAACAAAGATGATCCCAAAACCTCTTAACCCATCCAGTGAGCTTATATACTTTTTCATAATGATTTTCTCAATTTGAAGTAAATTTGATAAGTGAACAAATTGCTTATCTACCTCAAATAAATGCATCAAATCCATTAGAAAAAATAATTTGAGTGAAATAATTTATTGTTAGAATGCCAAAACTGCCATAACATTATTGTTAATTCGTAACATTAAGTATTATTAAAAGTCAATCGTTTAATTGAATATGATAAAATGGATAAAAAGAATTTTCTGGATAATGCGAATACCGCACTGGGTTAAAAACCTGTTTATATTTATTCCGGTTTTCTTTGCAGGGCAGATTAATGAATTTCAACACTTAAGGGCGTTGTGTATTGGTTTTTTCGCTTTTTCATTAATAGCCTCATCCATCTACATATTCAATGACTTAAATGATATTCAAAGCGATCTGCAACATCCTTCTAAAAAAAACAGACCAATCGCATCGGGAAAAATAAATAAAATAACGGCTGTGTTCATTGCAGTAGTATTATTAATTATTGGTTTTGCTTTGGCAACATTTCTTGAATACAACTTTATTTTAATACTGGCGATCTATTTAATTATTAATATTGTTTATTCCTTGGGACTGAAAAATATCCCGATAATTGATATCACGATTATCTCCATTGGATTTTTATTGAGAATTTTTGCAGGTGGTGTCATAGGCGATGTTCCCGTTTCCAAATGGTTGGTATTGCTTACTTTTTTTCTCTCTATGATCCTGGCATTAGCTAAAAGACGGGATGATTTGGTATTAACGGAAAAAGGCATAAACAATAGGGTAGTTTCGAACCGCTACAATATTCAATTTATAGATGTTTCCCTTGCCATTATGGCTGTAATAACCGTAATGGCTTATATCATGTACACGATGACTGAGGAAGTAATTTTGCGGTTGCACAGTGAGCATATCTATCTTACCAGCATACTTGTAGTACTTGGTTTGCTCAGGTATTTGCAACTTACACTTGTTTATGAACGATCTTCCTCACCAACACGAGTTTTACTCACCGATCTTTTTTTACAACTAATTATTCTGGTTTGGCTATGTATATTTTTCTTCATTCTATATTTATAAAAGATTTCAACTTTTTTGTGAATGTTAAAAATCACAAGGCATAATGATTATTTCAAATTGGGGAAATTATCCCAAAATTGATGCAAGCGTATATAGTGGTTCTTTTGCCGAAGAATTTCAAATAACGTTATCAAAATCTGGAAAATTCATCTGTAGAGGAAATGGAAGATCCTATGGAGATGCCTCGCTTCATACTGATATTATAGCAATGACATCGTATTCTCGATTTATTGATTTTGATAGTGAGAAAGGAATTCTTAATTGTCAGTCAGGAGTACTATTATCAGAGATATTAGAAGTTATTATTCCAAAAGGATTTTTTTTGCCGGTAACCCCCGGGACCAAGTTTATTACCCTTGGAGGGGCGGTAGCTGCCAATGTTCATGGTAAGAATCATCATTCTGAAGGATCATTTTCCAGCCATGTGTTGGGCTTAAAGTTGATGGGAGGTGATGGATCGGTGGTTCATTGCAGTCCAAATGAAAATAGCAGCCTTTTTTGGGAGACCTTTGGTGCTATGGGATTGACTGGTATAATTCTGGAAGTTTCCATTCAGTTAAAAAAAATCCAAACATCACAAATCAAAGTAGAATCTTTAAAAGCCAAGAATTTTATACAGGCCATGGAATTGTTTGAAGAATCACAGACATGGACGTATTCTGTTGCCTGGATTGATTGCTTATCGAAAGGAAAGCAGTTGGGAAGGTCTATCTTGATGCGCGGAGAGCATGCAAAATTAGATGAAATTCCATCAGAAAAGGGCACACTGAAAACTACCCAAAAACGGAACCTGAACGTTCCATTTAATTTTCCAGGCTTCACCCTGAATAAGTACACAATAAAAGGATTCAATGCTGTTTATTATGGAAGACAACGAAAAAAGGAATCTTCCTTTTTCCAGGCATATAATGATTTTTTTTACCCACTGGATTTTATTTATAACTGGAATCGAATGTATGGAAGTAGAGGATTTACACAATATCAATGTGCGATTCCGTTGGAATATAGTGAGTCGGGCCTGAAGGAAATCCTTGAGTTATTAAGCAGAAAAGGCAAAGGATCTTTTCTGGCTGTTTTGAAGCGATTTGGTAAAAAGGATCCTTTGGCTGTAAACTCATTTCCAATGGAAGGATATACCCTGGCCCTGGATTTTAAAATTGATAATGAAACTGTGGCTTTGACAAAACAACTTGATGAAATTGTAAAAAAATACCATGGAAGACTTTACCTTGCAAAAGACAGTTTCTGTTCAGATTATTCCCTTGTTAACTATACTAGAACCTCATCAAAATATTTTGATGAAAAATTTTCAAGCATGCAATCAATCCGAATCCAAAAATTAAACAAGTGAACCATATAAAATGAACAAAGCATTAATCCTCGGAGGAACATCTGACATTGGTGTAGCCTTGGCTCATCAATATGCCTCAAATGGCTTTGATTTGGTACTTGCGGCCAGAAATCTGGCAAAGTTGACAGAAATTCAGAGAGATATTCAAATCCGTCATGGTGTCAAAGTGAGCTGTGTTTTATTTGATGCTTTAAATTATAGTTCACATTCGGATATCATTGATTCTAATCAGGATTTGTCAGATGCAATCTGCATTTTTGGGTATTTGGGAGATCAGAGAATTGCAGAGGAAAGTTTTGCCGAGGCAGAAAAAATTATTGATATCAATTACAAAGGAGCAGTAAGTATATTAAATCAAGTAGCTGAATCATTTATAAACTATGATGGCAAAATAATCATAGGTGTATCGTCTGTGGCGGGGGATCGTGGTCGTCAATCCAATTACATTTATGGCAGTGCCAAAGCAGCATTTACTGCCTATATGCAAGGCCTGAGAAATCGTTTGTACAAATCAAAAATTAGGGTAATCACCATAAAGCCCGGTTATGTAATAACAAAAATGACTAATGGGATGAAGCTTCCTCCCTTTCTCACAGTTAGTGCTAAGAAATGCGCGATACAAATTTTTAAAGCAAGGACTAAATCCTCGGATGTAGTGTATATCTCTAAAAAGTGGTGGTTTATTATGAAAATTATCAAGCTAATTCCCGAGCGATTATTTAATAGATTATCGCTATAGCATATTGTGCAGACTATAATAAATTACATTTAAACTTCTTAA
>JAHEMV010000543.1 GCA_024643455.1 Cytophagales bacterium | reverse complement strand
GCTATTCCAAATCAGGGTGCAAACATATAAATAAATTTCTATAAATTAAATTAATTAATCTATCTCTTTGGCCAAAATAAAAAGCATTAATCACTTATGCCGCTCTTTCAACACATCGATTACCTCTTCCAGTTTAATATTCTTTGCTTCCAGTAAAACCAATAAATGAAACAGCAAATCAGCTGCTTCATTCTTGAACAAGTAATCATCAGAATCTTTCGCTTCAATCACCAACTCCACAGCCTCCTCTCCTACTTTCTGTGCAATCTTGTTGATGCCTTTTTCAAATAGCGATTTAGTGTATGATTTATCTGAAGTGCTATTTTTTCGTTGGACGATAATATCTTGCAAATAATGTAAAAAGAGGGCATTTGCACTATTTTTTTCTTCAAAACACGTATCCGCACCAGTATGGCACGTTGGGCCTTGAGGTTTCGCCTTAATTAATAATGTATCCTGATCACAATCAGAAATAATCTCTTTTACAAATAAAAAATTTCCTGACGTTTCTCCTTTGGTCCATAACCGATTTTTGGACCTGCTAAAAAACGTAACCTTTCCCTCGACTTCAGTTTTTTGGAGTGCTTCCTCATTCATATATCCCAGCATCAGCACCTTGTTTGTTAGCCAATCCTGGATAACAACCGGAACGAGTCCATCTCCTTTTTCAAAATCTATTTTCATTATTTATTAAATTTCTGTTCTCATGGGTATTCCCCTACCCTTTAAATAATTTTTGAGCGAAGGTATGGGTATTTCTTTAAAGTGAAAAATACTCGCTGCCAATGCCGCATCAGCAGCACCAGCTGTAAAGACATCGTAAAAATGCTCCATCGTTCCAGCCCCTCCTGATGCGATTACAGGGATATTTAATTTTTTTGAAATCTGAGCCGTCAGCGTATTTGCAAATCCGGTCTTCACACCGTCGTGATCCATGGAAGTAAGCAATATTTCTCCCGCACCGCGCTCTTGCGCCTCGTATGCCCATGTTTCCGTCACAAACTCTGTCGGTGTGCGCCCTCCATGGGTATGTACCATATTTCTGTGACCGTAATCTTTTGTATCGATGGCGACTACTACACACTGGCTGCCAAACTGCAAAGCGAGTTCATCGATCAATCCAGGCCTGCGTACTGCGGATGAATTAATGGATATTTTATCTGCTCCGGCATTGAGCAAGGCGCTTACATCCTGAATAGAAGAAATACCTCCACCTACTGTAAATGGTATATTTATTTGCTTTGCTACATTCCTGACTAGCTCTACCAGCGTTTTTCTGGCTTCTATAGTAGCAGTAATATCCAAAAATACGAGTTCATCTGCACCCTGTTCAGCATAAATTGCACCCTGCTCCACAGCATCACCAGCATCGCGTAGTTCGACAAAATTTACTCCTTTCACCGTGCGGCCATCTTTAATATCCAGGCAGGGGATTATTCGTTTAGTCAGCATAGGTTCTGGGCTCTGGGTTCTGGGTTCTGTCGAATAGTACCATAACTATGATTTTATTATTTAAACTTAAAGTCTTCTCTTTTGCGTATTTTTTAATTGAGCATATCATTTCTAATTTCTTTTTGTGTCCTTAATGCATTCAACGTTAGAAATTTCTATTGTAAAGCTTTAGAGTCAAATCCGGTTTAAATGTTGTTAAAAAAATTAGACCAAGAACAATTAACCAAGCAATTATTAAAATTCCAATGCTATTAATGTATGACTCAACTTTGTAAAATTCTTGGATATGAAAATTATCTGTATCAGAATAATAAATTGTAAAAATATCCCCTATATCAAAATCTTGTTTCAAAAATAATTTTGCTTCAAGAGAATCGCCATTATTTACTTTATATTGTAGCTCATATAAAAATAAATCATCTTCGTTATAATATCTTTTTTGTAAAACTCTTGCTTGGTTTGTTAGTTGATTCTTAATGAAAGCTCTGCTATCAATAATTATATAAGGAATGAAGAATGATATGAAGGAAATTAAAATTAAAAGGATAGTCATATTCCAAAATAACTTTTCCTGACCTTTTTTTTTATAGTTATTAAAGCCCTTTATCATGAATTATATTTAAAACAAGTTAAATAGGTTTCCCTTTATCCCTTCCGTTTAATTCAATTGTTCAAAAACTCATTATTTTTTATTATATGTTCCTTATTTATTTTTTTCCCCAGAGCCAAGCTCCAAGAACCTAGGACCTGGATACAAACTTCTCTATTTCCTTCAAACTTATCCTATTCTCATAGATCGCTTTTCCAACAATCACGCCGTGAAGCGGAAATTGATCAAGCTCAAAAATATCCTTCATCGAGGCAACGCCTCCACTGGCAATGATTTCGAGCCTTGGAAATTCGATGGACATATCAGCATAAAGATCAATCGATGGCCCCTCCAAAACACCATCTTTACTCACGTCCGTACTGATCACATATTTAATGGACTTGGCAATATATTTGTTCAAAAAAGCACCCAATTCCCATGAACTGTCTTCCTGCCATCCACTAATTGCAATTTTCCCATTAAGTACATCAGCGCCTAAAATAATTTTTTCCGGACCATATCTTTCAATCCATTTCTCAAATAACTCAGGATTTTTTACAGCAATACTCCCACCGGTTACTTGATTTGCTCCTGAATTAAATGCCAACTCAATGTCCCCATCGGACTGTACTCCACCACCAAAATCAATTTGAAGCGCGGTTTGTGTGGCAATTCGTTCGAGTATATTTAGGTTTACAATCTTCTTTTGCTTAGCACCGTCCAGATCAACCAAATGTAAACGTTTAATCCCTGCCCCTTCAAACATTTTGGCGACTTCAAGTGGATCTTCATTATAGATTTTCTTTTGCTGATAATCACCTTTCGTCAGCCGTACTGCTTTACCCTCAATGAGGTCTATCGCTGGTATAATTATCATATTTATAAGTTCAAAAAGTTCTCAATTATCTTCTGCCCGATTTGACCGCTTTTTTCCGGATGTCCCTGAATGGCATAAAAATTATCCTTGTGCAACGCTGCGCTAAATTCATTGATGTAATCCGATTTGGCGATCGTCTCTGGACCCAATTCACAATAATAACTGTGTACAAAATAGATAAAAGATTCCTCTGGAAGCTCATGGAATAAAGGTCCTTTTTTATCAAATAATCTATTCCAACCCATATGAGGCACTTTCAACTTTGGCTCGAAACGCTTTACTTTAAGATCAAAAATTCCCAGGCAATTCGTGTCGTTTTCTTCAGAATACCGGCACATCAACTGTTGTCCCAGGCATATCCCAAAAAAAGGTTGTTTTAATTCAACTATAAGTTTGTCCAATTTCCTGGCACGCAAATATTCCATGGCTGTACTTGCTTCTCCGACTCCAGGGAAAATAACCTTATCGGCTTTTCTAATAGTCTCCTGATCATCGCTTAAAACTGGCTCAACACCCAATCTATTTAGTGTATTGGTGACGGAAACCACATTTCCAGCATTGTATTTTATGATTACAACATTCATGTTTATTCTTACGCTATTTGCCAATTATAA
>JAHEMV010000542.1 GCA_024643455.1 Cytophagales bacterium | reverse complement strand
ATAGCAAAGCAGATTCAATAACGTATGTTTTTAAGAAAACGGGATTGAAAGTCACAAAACAGGAAGTGCAAGTTGGTGAGACCAATAGCAATGAAGCGATTATAAAATTGGGACTCAAAGCCGATGATAAAATATATCTGTCCATTCCAGCTGGATTAGAAGATAGCGACATTGCTTTATTGCAGGAACTAGATGGTCAAAGAATGAAAAAGGAAGAAAAGCTTGAAGCATCTCTGCCAAAAACCCGAACTATTACTTTACCTGATGGAACCACCCGTGAAGTCACCGAAGAAGATATGCAGAAATTTGGACAACGAGGTCGGGGGCAGGGCAGGCCTGCAGGTGGCCAGGGAGGTGGTAACGCAACCCCTCCTGTTCAATAATCTGATCTATGCAGTAATTTTTAAACCATGTCAGAAAGAACATTAGCAAATTTATACATAGCCATAGAAGCTGTGATTGCGAATAAAATGCGGTCCATTCTAACCGCCCTTGGGATCATATTCGGAGTTGCAGCAGTAATTGCCATGCTTGCCATAGGCAATGGAGCACAACAGGAGATACTGGAGCAAATTAAATTAGTCGGTGTCAATAACATTGTGATCGAACCAATTATTGAACAGAAAGAGGAAAACCTAAGTGAAACGACTAGTTCCGGGATGGAAAAAAAGAAATTTTCACCGGGACTTTCCTTAAAGGATGTCGAGGCTATTTCTGAAGTGGTACCATCTGTTCAGCGACTTAGCCCAGAAATCGTTTTGGATACCTATATCATTAAAAATGGAATTAGACGGTCTGCTAAGTTGGTTGGTGTTGAACCAAATTACTTTGCATTGACAAGTTTTAATTTAGCGAAAGGAAAAATGTTTAATGAACAACAACTCCTTAAAGGTGCACCAGTCTGTATTATCGGTAAGGCTATAGAAACCAAATTTTTCCCAACGGAAAATCCTTTAGGTAAATCAATAAAATGCGGACCGACATGGCTGACGATAATTGGTGTGCTTGAAGAAAGAATAATCTCTGAATCGAGTATTGCCAAATTGGGCATCCGTGATTTTAATATGGATGTTTATACTCCTATAAAATCATATTTAATTCGATATGAAAACCGCGACCTTGTAACTAAATCAATGTTGGATAGAGGGGGTACCGGAACAAGCAGGGGAATGATATCCATTGTTGAGGGATCCACAGATGACACCAAAGCTGCGCCAATCAACTATCATCAAATCGATAAACTGGTCGTTCAGGTGGCTGAGACAGATTTGCTCAATCCCGTTGCGGAAATCATTTCCAGAGTTTTGGAACGCCGTCATTTTAACGTGATTGATTATCAGATTACTATTCCTGAATTACTGTTGAAGCAACAACAGCGAACCAACCAGATATTTAACTTTGTATTGGGTGCCATTGCGGGCATATCACTATTGGTTGGAGGTATTGGTATCATGAATATTATGTTAGCGTCTGTTTTGGAAAGGATAAAAGAAATTGGCTTACGTCTATCGCTGGGAGCAAAAAAGAAAGATATTGTAACGCAATTTTTATTTGAAGCTGTTATGATATCCATTACCGGTGGACTTATTGGCATCATCCTCGGTGTTGTATTAGCCGTACTTGTTTCAAAATTTGCCGATATACCAACTATAATTACATTTACATCTGTTTTACTATCCTTTGGAGTAGCAGCCACAGTAGGGTTGATTTTTGGAATTACCCCAGCAAAAAGAGCAGCAAGCCAGGATCCGATAACCTCATTGAGATATGAATAAAATCAAATTATTAGTCATTGCTGCGTGTTTATTTTTTGCAGCCAACATCAACGCACAAGAAAGCAAGGATTTCAAAAAGGTTTATACACTAAAGGAAATTATAAACATTGCCAGAAATCAGTCCATCGCCTCGAAACAAGCAGAAACCACACGTGAAAACCGATACTGGCAATTCCAGACGTATAAGTCAAACTATAAACCTCAATTGGGTCTGGATGGAACGTTCCCAGGATTCATAAATTCTTATACAGGTGTTCCTCAGCCAGATGGATCAACAGAATATAAACAGGTGCAGCAAAACTCCGCTGAACTTAATTTAAGTATCAGACAAGATATAGGCGCCACAGGTACAACAGTATTTTTAAATTCCGGAATTTTTAGATTTGATAATTATATTGATACCGATTTTCAGGATCCTTATCATCAGTACAGTGGCAATCCGCTTGAAATTGGTTTAATCCAACCACTTTTTCAGTTTAATTCTTTGAAATGGGATAAAAAAATAGAGCCGTTGCGATATGAAGAGTCACAACGGGAGTACATCGAAAACCTTGAAAATGTCTCGGTAAATACTACGCGCAGGTTTTTTGATTTGATGCTGGCACAAATCAATCTGGAAATTGCTCAAAAGAATGTGGCTAACAATGATACGATTTTCAAAATCGCTGAGGGAAGGTATAATCTTGGAAAAATTGCAGAAAATGAATTATTACAGTTGGAACTCCAATTGATGAATTCCAGGCAACAAGTTGCTCAGGCCAACCTGGATATTGAGATTAGGAATTTAAGGTTGAGAACCTGGGTCGGCTTAACAGATGTTACAAGCCTACCGTTGGTGCTTCCGGAAGACATACCAACTTTTAATGTGGATGAACAGACCGCACTTTTGCAGGCAAGAGCAAACAGGTCTGAAGTTGTTGGATTTGATAGACGAATGAACGAAGCTAATGCTGGAGTAGCACAGGCAAAGGGAGATGCGGGTCCGCAAGCTGATTTATTTGCAAGATTTGGATTAACAAACAGTACATTTTATGATGCTCCTTTGGGTGATCTATACCAAAACCCAGATAAGCAAGAAGTAGTACGGATTGGGTTTGAAATACCAATTATGGATTGGGGTCGCAGAAAATCCAGGGTGAAAACTGCTGAAGCCAATCAAAAATTTGTGCAATTTACTGTAGATCAGGATATCATCACTTTTGATGAAGAAGTTTTGACGCAGGTGCGGCAGTTTGAAATGCTTAAAGAGCAAGTTAAAATAACCAAAATTGCAGATAATATAGCTCAGCGCAGATATGATATTACCAAAAACAGGTATCTGATCGGTAAGATCGCTATTACAGATATGAATATAGCGCTTACAGAGAAAGACGAAGCAAAAGCGAGATACATTCAATCCTTACAGGATTTTTGGACTGCCTATTTCAACCTACGAAGACTTACATTATTCGATTTTGAAGAGAACTTCCAGATTATTGGCGATGAGCTTTAGTAGTTGCTAATCCTCAACTTACGCGATATTTTATTAATTTCGCTTCATGCTTAAAATAGAAGTATGAAGCGATTTTTTATGTTAATGGGTTTATCTGTAGTGCTATTCATTTTGGTCTATCCTAAATCAGGATTTCCCCAGGAAGTGGATAAAAACTATTTTCCAACTCCAAATACAGTCTATGGCGCAAAACCTGATCCAAAAAAGCAAAAGGATAAGGAACCAGTTATTCGTTTTATCATCATGAAAAATACCCAGGGAACGTT
>JAHEMV010000085.1 GCA_024643455.1 Cytophagales bacterium | reverse complement strand
AACAAATGGGAAAGGCCACTGGCCATCGATATTTATTTCAGGATAAACTAATGTGTTTTACCATCTAGGGTGATTGGCACTATTTAATGTAAAAATTACTTCTGCAAAAGCTCCTTTGCGGAATTCCAGAATAATATCATGGGGAAGGTCTTTTTATCTGCTAGTTCAGAAAAAGCAATGAAGTTGGATTTAAATAGTTCCTTTCCAATTCCCAATACGTCATCATCACTTAGTTCCTGATATGCCATACTCCAGTCTTTGAATGTACGTTCTTTTTTTTCTCCCTCAGCCAACATGATGATATCCGTATGTCGGTCATCATCATAAATCAGCGCGTACAGATCCTGGATTCTTTCCTTTTCACCTTCCAATATCTGTATAAATTCGCGGTTATAATACAGAAGACATCCTGTAATGTTGTATTTGGCATTGAACCCGTGAGCTGTTTTTAAAATGTCATCGATGTCTTTTTTCGTCAAATCGTGGCTGGCTTTCGAACAATATACAATTTCATACATATCCAATTATCTAAGTTAGTAATGATCCACGATTCGTGCTTTACTTGAAAGTCGTTTGCCGGAATGGTATTCAAGTTAAGGAAATCTTATGAAGGGTGCAAAGCATCAAAAATGAGATCTACATTTTCCTCTTACCCTGGAGGGTAATGAATATTTTTTTATTTCATTTCAGACAAATGCCTGATTCTGTCCTGAATATTCTTTTTATGATATTTATATTCCTCCTGATCCAGGTCGCTTTTTTGCTCCTCTAATTTTTCCTCAAATAATCGATAGTATTTCATCGATTCCTTTTTATTGTCTAAATGTTCATACATCTCGCCAACGCTATCATATAAATTCAGATCATCAGGAAAAGCCTGATTGGCCCACAACAAAACCTTTAGTGCATCTGGTGTTTTATGATTATTAAAAAAATTATATCCGAGCTGGTTAACTCCATCTGGTTCAAGTGCTTCCGGATATTCTTCATAAAGCTTTTCAAGGTAAACCAACAAGCGACCTGCGTTATAATATTGAAAGTTAAAATAGGCTTTTAATCCATCCAATAATCCAGGAGCAAAAGATGACCAATGACTTTCTTTAGGAAACTCCTTTTTATCAAAATAAATCTTATGTGCCAGTTTGCGGTCCAGCAGTATTTTGTATACCTTCTCTCGTGCTTCCTCCCAACCTTCATAGCCTGTTGATACGCCTTCATTTGCATTGCTAAGAAAAACAAATTTTTCATCCTCAAAATTAAGCGTATTCAATCCCTTAAGTCGTTCGACCATTTGCTCCTGGTCATATGCTAAATTTGGTGAAATAGCAATATACGTATTGAACAAATCAGGTTGTTTAAGCAGGCATTGCAAAATAAACGTGGCACTATTGGAATGTCCGACTGCAATTCTGGTCGGTAAGGCCCTGTAGTTTGACTCCATAAATGGGACAAGTTCTTTATGGATAAAACCTAAAAAATTGTCAGCATTTCCCAGGTAATTCCCGTGAAGTGCAAAAGTTTCCAGGTGGATTGGCTCAGGAAGCATATCATTATTCCTACTGTAATCCTGCTCCTGATTGTAGGGAGAAGTAATACCGACAACTACATAAGAAGTGCCATTTGGCTTTATAAAACTCAGTGATGAATGTACGAAATCAAAAAACTCACGGCTTTGTGCATCAAATACAATGATCACTTCAAATTTTTTCTCAGGATAATAATCAAACTCCGGTGGCGTATAAACCCATATCGTTCTTTCCTGATTGAGGATTTGAGAAAAGATTTTTTTGCTTTCTATTTTTTGGCCATATCCAAAAATGCTGAAAAATGTAAAAACTAATATTGGCAGTCTTTTCATAAAGCGGTCAATTATCATTTAGAATAGTAAAACTATTTCTACCTCATCAATTCCACTGCTTTTTCAATTTTTGCGCTATATCCAAGTATAATTTCTCCAACAATCTCAATTTGATTATTTACCTCAGTAAAATTGTGTTGCTCTATAGCTTCCCGGATTCCTGGCAGCGTTTTAACGCCATAACCCGTATAAAAACCCGGCGCATAAATATAGTGTTTAAACCATGGCCGCCCTGGTAGACCTTGTTCCCTGGTTAAAGTATGTTCTATATCTTTCAGGAGTCCATTAAGCTCTGGTAGGTTATTCGTATTGATCGCTCCCTTTTTTGAAGCGTTTTCAAAAGCTGAAGCCTGTTTCCCTAATGCTGTCAATGCATTCTCCATAGGAGCGAAATTAAAATACGGAACTTCTTCCTGAAGTTCAGGAATCAAATTTGTTTCTTTTGGATTTGCTGCTAAATCATAAATTCCATCCTTTATAAGCTTATTTTTTGTACTGGTACTCTTTCTTAAGTCATCGGCCAGTTTGGTTACTTCATCAGCATATCTATTTATAATTTTATTAAAATGCTGAAATTCAAACGGTAAAATATCTGCGTTGGCCAGGCGAAGGGTAGTCCTTCCGGCAACCTTAACGAGAGCAACCCCATACTGAAATTCCGGATCTTTGAATCGCTTGTACATTTCATATGAATCGTACATGGTGTGATATTCCCCTCCGGAACTTTCACCACCAAAACCAAAATTTAATGAGGCGATCCCCAGATGTTGAAAAAAAGGTGAATAATCCGATCCGGAACCTAAAGCATCCAAATTATAATATTCCCAGGCTGGTTTGTCATGAATCAATTCTAAGGCATTCCTTCTTTTAAAAACGGAAACCTCTTTTTCGGGATCCTGGACTACCTGTGTGATTTCATCAAAAAACTTTTCCAGTGAATGCGAACCGCCAGCTCCTAAAAATCCGCTGTCAGTACCGTCAGTATTTATATAGGCTACTGCCTTCTCTCGTATTTCATCAGCATGGGTTTCCACCCATTCTGTTGATCCCATCAAACCCGGTTCCTCAGCATCCCAGGCACAGTAGACCAACGTGCGCTTTGGATAAATTCCTTTTTTAGCCAGCTCACCAACGGCTCTTGCTTCTTCCATCAGCGTGACCAATCCGCTTATAGGATCTGCTGCTCCGTGAACCCATGCATCATGATGATTTCCTCGAATAACCCATTCATCCGGAAAGGTGCTCCCTTTTAGTGTTGCTATCACATCATAAGCTGGTTTCATTTCCCAATTAAATTCTATCTTGAGATGTACTTTTGCCGGCCCCGGACCAATATGATAGGTAAGAGGCAAAGCTCCTCTCCATGTTTCAGGCGCTACCGCACCTTGTATGGCCTTCAGTAGAGGCAACGCATCATGATATGAAATTGGTAGGACTGGAATTTTAGTCAGTGATGGTGCCTCATCTATATTTAAACGCTTTGCCTCATCCGTGGCGCCATACCCTGGAGTAAGCGGGTCTCCTGGCAGCAAAGGCAAATCCATTACGGCACCACGTTGTACGCCATATTCATTCTTAAATGGCCCTTCCGGATAGACATCACCCTGAAAATATCCGTCGTCTTTTGGATCCGAAAAGATAATGCAACCAACGGCACCTTTTTCTGCAGCCACTTTTGGTTTTATACCTCTCCACGAACCCATATATCTTGCTATGACAATTTTACCTTTTACATCAATTCCTCTTTTTTCCAATTCCTCATAATCGGCAGGAACTCCATAATTTACATATACTAATTCTGCAGTTACATCGCCATCTATAGAAAAGCAATTATAGGCGGGTAACGCCTCTTCTATTTGTCTGGAAGATGCATCACCTTCTACCGGAGGCTCACTTAGGCTTGCCTTGTATGAGGTTGGCTGAGTCATTTCCAGCAACCTTACTTTAGGAGTCGGGAAAAGAACATCAAATTTTTCAATTTTTACTTCATACCCCCAATCCTTAAATTTTTTGGCAATAAAGTCTACTACTTTTTTGCTATAAACTGAGCCAACATGATGTGGCCTGGCACTCATGTACTTCATCCAATTATCGAGATTCTGAGCCTGAAGCAATTTATCAAAATCGGCTTCCAAGGTTAATTGGCTTCTTGTGTTCGATTCGGAAAACCCCATCAATGGTTTTGCTGGCTCATCCAATGAAAAATTGGACAATAAAACCAGACTACACAACAGTAAAAGCGAGCGGATTGATTTCATGTTTAACGTATTAAATGATAGTAAACTTAATGATACAAATTAAATAGGAAATCCATGAACTCTTTATCCATGTAATAGCATTTTCAACCTATAAAATCTTAACTATCGACCATCTGAAGGCATTTCAAGTATAGATCACTCAAATTATCCCTCAGGATAATAATCAAATTCGACACTGTATAAATCAATTTCGTTCTATCATGGCTTAAAATTGAGAAATAGTTTTTTTATCTCTAAGCTCAAATTTGATATAACACAATCTCAGGTGGATATAATCACCGCGATTTCTCTCATATAAATGTTAACTTTTGCCATTTTCAAATGGCACTATTCACCCATAATGAAAATCAAATATTTTTAATCGCGATTTAAAATAAAGCTCATTATTGAATGATCTTCCTCACCATCTTCATCATAATCATATCCTCCTTCGCCGCTAATCGTCAGAATGGATTTGTCGTCATTTAGATCAAAAAATAAATAATCATACTCCCCCGGATCATCGTCATAGCTTACTGCCAGCCATTCTTCATCAAACCCAAGTTGCCCTGTAGTTATCTGATCTGCTTCCCCCGGAAGAATTATGGTAAAGGTAAATCGACCATTGTTTTGAATACCCAGCTTAAGTGACCCTCCCTCTTGAATGATATCAATGCCACCCTTATAGGGATTTCCCAAACTGCTGAATGTGGCTTCTGTGGCCGTCCAATTGCCTGCAATATCACTTATGGAATAGTTAATGCCTTCAAGCTTTGGTTCATCTTTGTTACAGGTTATGAAAAATGAGCAAACGACAACAATACCAATAACGAAAATCAGGGATCTATTTACAGTTTTCATGTGCTGGTTGTTTTAGTTGGTTGAACTTTTAATTAAATAGGTCTATATAAACTTAACCTATGTTTGATTTTAATAGTTCCAACTTAACAAAGACATGAAAAACAGCTCTTTTTCTAAAGGGAATTTTCAGATTGGGTAATAGTCATTTTTATTCACTAAAAGTGGGCTATGCTCACAAAATTGAGCACGTGAAGTCCGGAGATTTCACGCCTTCTTTAGCATCCTGATTGAATAATATCCTAAAAAGGCAATCAAAATGAGCAGGATGGCCCATAGCCAAATTTTGTTTTCAAATAACGGGCTTCGTGCATCCAGCTCTTTCTGCACTATTGGAGTCTCATTTCCCAGGTTCAGCTGGGTAAGCTCTGCTGGAACATTATCCTTGAAATGTTGAATATCATAATTGGGCTTTCTTGCATTTGGATTTCCATAGATTAAAAAATAATCCGCCTCTTCTAAAAAGCGGGCAATTAATTCATAATTGTATCCACTCACAACACATTTGCCAATACTAAGTGCCTCATTATCCTGATTTTCAATTCTTACTCTGATCTTCCTAAGCATGGTGGTATGGAAGAAAAATGGCGTTTTTTCCAATGAAGAAACAGTCCCGGAGGCTAGTGATGTATAGCTGTATTTCCATCCTTTTTCGGTTTCGAAACTATCGGAGAGATATTGGATGATGACAGGACGGTAGTAATCAAACTGATTCAGAATCTCAACAAACAGGTTATTTGTCGGTACCTTCAAGCCCAGGTCAATATCAATTTGGGTTGCCTGTTCATTTTCAACTTCATGGATAGTTGATGACTTCAGATTGTACGTTCGAAAGCTACCTTCCCTGGTTTCTTTCATTTTTACGAATGCGCCATTCAATTCCGGCTTTTCTTTGCTTTCCAACTGAATTCGATAAAAACCGTAGGATGACGGGGCAAAATTGACTTTTGTAAAATGATAATCCATCTGTAAATTTTTTATCGAAAGAATGCGGTAATCTTCAATTATGGTAAACCATTCTTTTTGATCCTGACTACCTTCCAGAACAATACGCCAATCAAAATTTTCTTTTTTGAAGTCAAGCTCCATTTCATTGATAGTTTCCCGGGAATTGATTTCGAATGTGAAAAAATATTTACTGCCCTTCCTCGATTCATTGATGATCTGAAAATTCACATTTTTCTCAACTGTCTGCTCCCCTTTGTGCTCAATAAAATAGGGTGTTTCGATGGTGTCGCCGGATGCATTTATCCCAACAATTCGAATATCGCTCATATCGTTTTTTACCCTGCCAAACAGGTCATTTGGTAAGTCGATACGATGCCAATCTTCACTCACACCGGACAGGGATCTTTTGAACTGATACCGATCATGCTGACCATTTGCCAGCATGGCTACTAAATGAAAGCACACAAAAAACAGGCTAGCCTTTATCCTCATCTGCAATGATGTGTTTGTATTTATTGTATAAAAATGAAATGATCAATAGCAGAACACCAAGTGAAACAAATAAAATAGTTTTAGCGATGGTATTAAGTTGAGTAATATCATAGAAAAACAATTTAATGAGCGTAACAGCAAAAAGAATAATGGCGCCGACTCGCAAATATTTATGTTTTTTCCATATCCCCAGCACAATCAGAAACAACGAATAAACTCCCCAAAGGATGCTCAATCCCAATTTGTATGATTCCTCAGATCCCGAAATGTCAAGCCAATGGATCAACTCACTACTTAATATCCAGACAAACGAAATATGCATGAAGATATCAAAAACAAGTTTCAATTTATGCTTCTGATGATCCTGCCTAACCAAAGAATAGGTGCTTAAAACAAGCCCCCCTGCAAAAACCATGGTAATGTATCGAATCATAAGATTAAAGCGCCCGATTTCATAATATTCGCCCTGAAATTGAGAAAGGAATGAATCACGTAATTCACTCAACGCAAATAATCCGTCTGTTAAAAAAACACCCATCACCAGTGCGTTTAATCCTAAATTGATCCGTATTAACAGCGGATTACTTTTTATGATGCGCGGGGCCAAAAGGGTTAAAACTGCAAAAAACAGCAAGGAATAGTTAATGATCCATATGGTTTTGAATTTTAGCAAATCATAGTTATTGACATATAAAATATATTCACCTGCACTATCCTTTATTTCAATTGCAGAAAAGGCGTATAACTGATTCCAATAATTGGCGATCTCTAACCTGAACGCATAAAAAAGAGTAAAAAGAAAAATGGTAGGAATGGAAAAATGAACTATATCCTTCAGGGTGTACGGAAGTTTAGCGGCACTGTATTTTTTGTTAAAATTCAAATAGGTGATGAAGCCAAACACGGAAATGAACAGTATTGAAGAAAGGAAATGAATATTTAAAAATGGTGTAATATAGGCTTCCGGATCGTTTGATATAGATCGTTTATAGACCAACGTCCAATCTTCTCCGAGGCTTATAAAGGCCAGTAGCATCAATGGATAAGCTAACTTTTCGTATACAGGCACTGCTTTTGTTCTCCCGATCCAAAAAAGTAAACCTGCTTCGCCAATCCACAAAAGCGTTACCCACCGCCCATCAAGTTGTACAGGAATGGCAATGGTAATAAAAACCAACACAAGGCCTGTGACCAAATAAAATAGACTTCGTTCTGAAAGATGCTGGCGAAAGACAATGATGCTGACAATAAAATGAACCAGTGCATTCCCTACTGTAAATAAACCCAGCAGCTGCTCTCCGACCGCATGTTGATCAAGAACGACATACCCTACACCATAAAATATAAATGAATTGATGAGTAATAGAAGGATGTCATCCTTTATAAAAGCCTCTTTTCGCATCAACTTATAGGCCAGGAAGGTGGTATAAAATATAATAAAGAATAGCCCGGCAAAAAGAATTGCAATACTAAAATGTTTTTCAACATAGTAATCTGAAGTGAACCAAAAAAGGTAAATAACCCATGAAAGTAGGAATGATGAATAATAGAGGATTTTCCAATATTTTTTGAAAGCAATAGTCAGTATCCCGATGTTGATGATGGCCATGTAACTGAAGAGAACTTTAATATTCCCGGACTCACTGCTAAGCAGAAAAGGAACCGCATAAGCACCCACCAATCCGATCAGTGCAATCACCTGGTTATCGTAGTTAAGCGCAGCGATAACCGTAAAAACAGTGAATAATACCATCAAAGCAAAAGCTATGGAAACTGGCATTAATCCATAGAAACTGTAACCTGCGAAAGTGATGAAATACATGATGGTCATGGCACCACTGACCAGTACAGCGCTATAATTTTTATAATTTTCCTTCAATCTGATTCCGATCAGCAAAAGTGTAAAACCGGCAACATAACCCAAAATGATCCTGGTTAGTGGACTGATGAGTTCATGCTCGATCGAATATTTTGCTCCGATCGCCACACCAATGACCGTAATGGCAATACCAATTTTATTGATCAGGTTTTCACCAATAAATTTTTCGAGATCCGTTTTGATCTGCCATGGTTTCCTTTGACTGGCAGGTTTTATGCTTTCTTTAACAAGTATATCCGCTTGCCTTTTTTGCATTATTTTCAGGATCTCAGCCTGCGCTTCTTCCTGCGGCACTTCGCGTACTGGCTGCTGAGGTTCTTCTGAAACGCCTGTTTTTTGCTCATAATGAAGCTGAGCAATTTCCATTTTTAGCTGGTTCACTTCCCTGGAAAAGGAATCCTGTTTTTCAATCAGGGATTCAAGTTTCTTAAGCAGAATGTTTACTTTTTCTTGATTTGCATCCATAATCGTCTTAAAAAATAGGTGATTAGAAAAACCCTTTATGCGTAAATTGTTCCTTTCAACACTTTGGAAATAACAATCGTCAATGATACGGCTACTTTGATAATTCGGAAAAACAGATTAGTCTTTTTATAAATAAATTTTCTGCTTTACAAGTAGCTAATTTTATTGGCGGAACTTCAATTTTTATATACCATAAATATAGTCGCTGGATTTAAAATAATCACCATTAAAGTTTTTAATATCTAGGAGTAAATACAAACAAGATTCCTTTTTGCTGAAAAAGGCAGGAATGATGTCGTTGTATGTTTGCAGTTTTTATTATTTCTGAAATCCCCCGTGAATCCCCATTGATCAGTTTTAACCCTTCATAAGCGAAAATAGCAGACTCTTACGAATCTGCTATTTAAATTGGTTTAAAGGCATGGAGTTGTAGCTTATGTTGCTACTATTTTGCTCTGATTAATCAACTAACTCAAAATATTATCTCTCCTAATCCATAGATCAATGTTCATTTAACCAGTTCAGCAATGGTTCCCAAACCCATACTGCAGCCTGATCGGCCATCCAAAGATCCGCGTGACCAAAATCTAGTGCAGGTTCTTTTGTCGGATCGTCCACATTCAATAAAGTGTAATCAACAGTTTTTGTAAAGGTACTTGTATAATCTCCTAAGTGCCCCGAGCCACCTTCCGCACTGATGTTTAAGATTGGGATCTTAATATCTCCGATATAATCGTCAAATGACACGTCCAGGGAGGGGCAGCCGCTTGCATTAAATTCATACACTGTCTGATATGGCATGTATGGAGCCAGATCAACTGCCAGGCGCATGAAGCGGAATGAATCTGAATAAAACAATTCAAAAGGTGTACCACCCATAAAATGAGTCCCTCCTCCGTGGTCAGAACCCAGATAATTCAGGAACTGAATGTTGGTCAATCCCGGAGCAGGGGAGGGACCATTAGGATCAGCCATCACCATCTGCCCTACACCAATAAATCCTGCTCCCTGTGGAAAGCAATAATTACCTGTATTGATCGTGCTCAAAATATCTCCTGCCTGAAAGCACCTAATATCTTGCAGTTCCAAATCTTCAACCTTAAGCTGGCTGTCTACCGGAATAATTCCTTTTACATTTCTACAGATATGAAACTTTTGTGTCTCTCTACCGGCAGCCCCGTAGGCCACAGCTACACCATAGCTAAATCCCAAAAGATTCATTTTTTTGAATGACTGCCCTGTAATCCCCCTTACGATTCGAGCAATATTGATCCCCATTAATGTATGGTCGATATCTTTTTCAACACCCCACCCCTCCATAAAACCGAAATCCGTAGTTTCAATCGGCACATTCGTCCAGGCAAGATCAATGCCCCAGACATCAATATTTTGCGAAGCGAGATAAAATGGAGCTGAAGTCTCTGCATTTATAACTTCTGTTCCTGCAACGTAAAATATATCCTCAAAATCCTGAGACGCTCCATGCACCATAAATATATCTCCGCTGGTTTTAACAGGATGATATGGATTGCGCTCTTTTACAACTCTGTGCAATGTGGCTATATCAAATTCGCCCTCGCCCATTCTTACATCAAATTTGTAATGAGCTATACCACCACCAATCTCCTCTCTTGTCATATTCATCAAATACCTTCTTTTTATTTTTCTGCTTCCTGAATTATCGCTGATTTCAGGAGTATTCATATTGTAGTTTCTGAGTTGAATGTTGGTAATTTCTACTCCTTTTGAGATATCTATATTTCTATAACTCCCGGGGTTTTCAAGGATAACAGGACCACTTGAAGCATTGTGTAGTCCAACCAATCTGACGGATTTATTGATAGATATATTTTCATGATAGATGCCAGGAGCTACGTATATAACATCTCCGGCTGAAGCTATATCAATTGCCGCTTGAATTGAAGCATCAGAATCCACAATAATTCCGGGGTTAACATCCGTTTGCTCTATGAGGTCATACCAGATTTCTCCGGTTTCTAATAATTCATTTCCAGTTTTGATGTCATTTTGTGTCGGGTCATTGCAGCCCAGCAGGGCCACGACCAGCAGCAATAGAATTGCCGAAAGACGATTGATCAAGAAACTTTTAATAGTGTTCATGGTAGTAATGTTTAGTGAAACAAAAATTTTATGATTTGTTTTCATATTGAAATCGAATCGAAAGAGCGAGCTGCCTTCCTTGCAATAAAACAGTCCGCAGCTATCGAAACTTTACAATACAATTTGGGATTAAATCAAATTTTCCACTAAATACACATGTTGCAATCATGTGTAATTTTTTCGTTTCTGGGGTTGCACGTTGAACTTATGTTGCACTAAAAAGGAATCTTAAAAATTTGTGCTGTCAGGGCTCCAGGGCAGACCTATTTTATTTAAAAGTGCAATGTATTGCGAATCATCATGCAGAATCATAAATTCATAACTAGTCCATATACCGCTTATTCCAGCATCGTTATTTACAGCCTTTTCCAGACAAAAAATACTTTTTTCTTTATTACCTAAAAAGGCATAGCAGTATGCCTTGGTTACATTATCTTTACTTAAGTCAGCATATCTTCCAATCAAGCTAAAATATCCCAATGCATGATAAAGACTGTCTATGACGTTTATATCAGATACTTCAGGGAAACTATTTTTTTCAATCTGCTTGTAGGTTTCAAATGCTGCATCACCATTTTCTAAATGACTATAAACCAGAAACAATAAATCGTACAGCCGCAAATGGAATTTATGTAGAATCAAATCCTGACATATCTGCAATTCATTCAGTGCTTCTTTAAAATATCCTCTGTGGTAGTAATTTTCCGCACTTACCATTCTAACGATGAATGAAAGAGGATCAATCGAAAGTGCTTTGTTAATTTGTTCCCGGGATTTTTCCGATCTGTCAGTAATCATCAAGTGTTCTGAATAACGATGATGCAGCGTTGAGTAATTGCCATTTAAACTAATCCCATGGATAAATTGCTCTTCGGCGGCTTGCCAGTTACCATCTAAAAAAGAATAAACTGATGCTAATACTGTGTATGCTTCGACTAATTCAGGATCGATCTCCAGAGCTTTGTTTGCGTAGCCGAGGGCTTTTACTCGGTTATCAGCACTTTTTTCCTTTTCATCAAAGAAAACCGACAAATAATACGTATCAGCCAAACCGGCATATGCCAAAGCATATTCAGGATCTTCTATAATTGCCATTTCAAAATACGCAATAGCAGTATTCAACCCGTCAATTGTCCTTTTTCCCCAATTATGGCGACCAAGCTGATAGAGCTCCATGGCTTTGATATTGTCTGTTTGGTTTTTCCTTACATCAATGGTTTGTTGTTCGGTGAGCATCATGCTTAAACCTGAAGCAACCTGCATAGCTATTTCACTTTGTGTATTAAAAAAATCAGCCATATCCCGGTCAAAGGTTTTGACCCAAATATGATCGTCATTTTGGGCGTCAATAAACTGTACGATAATCCTAATTTTATCATCGTGCTTTTGCACACTTCCTTCTAAAATATAATTAGCTCCAAGTTCGGAGGCAATCTCCGGAATTTTTTTGTCGTTTTTTCCTTTAAAGGTTTCAGATGAAGTTCTGGAAATCACCTTGAATTCCTTAATCAAAGAAAGTCGCATGAGCAGGTCATCTACCAGTCCGTCGGCAAAATGCTGATTTTCTTCATCACTGCTCAGATTTGAAAACGGTAAAATGGCAATTGATTTTTCTGCAGATTTTACTTTCTTAAGGGCTTTCTTTTGAAATCTGTAAATTCCTATAAATATTAAGCAAAGAGCAATTATTGGGATGAAAACAACAGATTGGTATTTCTTGACCCGGATTCCTAAAGGAAGAGTTTGGGCTGCATATGAAGAGTCGTAACTACCTTTGTGTAGCGATTTAATTTCAACAGTATCAAACTGGTTGGATAATTCGCCCGTTTCCAACAGCTTTCTGACTTCTCCGGGAGGAAATCCGTAATATTTATGAAAACATTTATAAAAGTAAGAAGGGCTGCCGAATCCCACGTGATAGGCTATCTCTGAAGCGGTGGACTCATCGTTTTTCAACATAAGCATCGCTTTCTCTAATCGAATTTCCCTGATAAATCGACTGACTGATTTTCCAAGAAGTGCTTTCAATTTACGATGTAATTGAGATCGGCTGAAACCTGCCTCGGCTGATAAATCTTCCACACCAAATTGTTCATTCTGTAAATTGCCCTCTACTATTTCTGTCACTTTTTGCAGAAATGCCTGATTCATGGAAGTTTCATCTGATCGCATGACGAATTCAGTCAGTGTCCTTCAAGTAAGATACGAAACTTTGTACACACAACAAATAACACTCAAACTTCATGTGATGGTATTCAGTTCGAATAAAATTTCCTTCTGGAGCCTTCAGTTTCGTATCCCTCTCAAAAAATCAACTGTCATGGACTAATTCCCGGAATCCGCATTTCTCACATACTCGACATCTGCTTCCACATCCTTTAAAAAATACTTCCAGTGAAATTGGGTGAACTCCGGCCAGCGCGGTTCATGATGTCCCATGCTCACGTAAGGCATGGG
>JAHEMV010000541.1 GCA_024643455.1 Cytophagales bacterium | reverse complement strand
GGAAAGTCACTGCCAGTAGGTGATTTCCCACTAAACATTATTGCTTCCAATGACGGGCAGTTATTAGCCGTTTCCAATAATGGTCAGAGCGATCAATCAATCATGCTTATTGATCCTGAAACATTTGAAATAATCAATACGATTTCCATTCCCAAATCATGGTATGGTTTGGCATTCAATAAGGACCATTCAAAACTATATGTCTCAGGAGGAAATGATAACAGAATCAGAATTTATAATACCAATAACAAAACGCTTGTTGAAGAATCTTCAATAATTCTGGGTGCAGCGTGGCCAAAAAAGATTTCTCCTACAGGACTGACCCTGGATCCGGAGGAAGAAAATATTTATACCGTCACAAAGGAAGATAGCGCGGTTTACAAAGTAAATTTGTTTACACGGGAAAGTAAGCGGCTATCATTAGGATCTGAGGCGTATTCATGTGTGTTTTCTAAAGATGGGAAGGTGTTATTTATTTCTCTTTGGGGAGGTGAGGCTATTGCGCTAATCGATCCTATAAATCTGACCTTAATAAAAACAATACCGGTTGGTAGCCATCCGAATGAAATAGTGCTGACACACGATGGGAAATACCTTTTTACCTCTTGTGCAAATGATAATTCAGTACATGTTATTGATATAAAATCTGAAAGCGTAATTGAGAAATTAAATACGGCCTGTTTCCCGGATGCTCCTGCAGGGAGCACGCCAAATGCCCTGGCTATAACTGAAAATGATAAACGACTCTATGTGGCCAATGCAAACAATAATAGCCTGGCTGTATTTGATATTTCTGAAATAGGTGAAAGCAGAAGCCTGGGATTTATACCAACTGGATGGTACCCCACTTCGGTAAAGGTTGTCGACGGAAAAATTTGGTTTGCTAATGGCAAGGGAGCAACATCTTTAGCTAATCCAAAAGGCCCAAATCCATATATCACGCGCACTGATTCCACACAATATATTGGAGGATTGTTTAAAGGAACTTTGACCATGATCGATGAGCCAGATGAATCGACATTGAAAGTGTACACAGAAGCGGTATATAAAAACACACCCTATTCCAAGAAATTGGAACTCCAGTACACAGGGGAAGAGGGAAATCCAATACCACAAAAAGTTGGTGATCCGAGCCCAATCAAATATGTGTTTTATATAATTAAGGAAAACCGTACGTATGATCAGGTGTTAGGAGATCTCACCGAAGGAAATGGCGATCCAGAACTTTGCCTTTTCCCTGAAATGATTACACCAAACCATCACAAACTAGCTCGAAGTTTTGTTTTACTGGATAATTTCTATGTAAATGCAGAAGTAAGCGCTGACGGGCATAATTGGTCTACAGCAGCTTATGCCAATGATTACATTGAAAAGGTCTGGCCGACAAGTTATAGTGGCAGGGGAGGTACGTATGATTACGAGGGTTCAAGAGCGATCGCTTTTCCATCTGAAGGATTTATCTGGGATTATTGCAAACGAGCTGGCGTCAGCTATCGCAGTTATGGAGAATTCGTTCACGACGGTAATACTCAAATGGAAAACCTCCAGGGACATTTTGATGTTGATTTCTCAAGTTTTGATCTGGATATTCCAGATATGATACGGTATGAAAAATGGAAGGAAGATTTTGATTCACTTTTGTTAATCGATGCTGTTCCATCTTTCAACGCTATCCGATTGCCGAACGATCATACTGCAGGAGCCAGTATTGGCATGCCAACACCCAGAGCCATGGTTGCAGAAAATGATCTTGCACTGGGGAAGCTTATTGAATATTTAAGTCATAGTCGTATATGGAATGAATCTGCAATTTTTGTTTTGGAAGACGATGCCCAAAATGGCCCGGATCATGTAGATGCTCATCGATCAATTGCTTTTATCGCAAGTCCATATGCCAGGCGAAATGCACATATAAAAACAATGTACTCGACCACTGCTATGCTCCGAACTATCGAACTTATACTTGGATTGCCACCGATGAGCCAGTATGATGCTGCCAGCACACCGATGTGGGAATGTTTCACTCCAACCCCAGATTTTACGCCTTTTGTAGCACTTAATGCCACGTATGATATACATGAAATGAATACAGCAGAAAATGAAATTTCAAGACTTACGGATAGCTTTAACCTGGAAGAGATTGATGCCGCTCCTGATCTTTTGTTTAGTCAGGTAATCTGGAAGACAGTAAAAGGATTGGACAGTGACATGCCGGCACCGGTTAGAGCTGCATTTATATTACAGAAACCAGAAAGTGAATTTGACTAGCCAGAACTTAAATAATATGAATTTGACTTTTCTATTGATAATTGTAAATCCTTAGTTCTGGCTTACTTTCATATTATTAATTATGTATTGCTCCTTCAAATTTTTTGAGTGGTTCACCAGTTTTGTTGGAGAAAAATGCCCGGATTTCCGCGATGATCGATAAGGCAATTTCTTCAGGTGTGTTTGCTCCAATATCCAGTCCGATTGGATAATGGATTTTGGCAAGTTCAGCATCAGTAAAATTATGCTCATTCACCTCGGCTTCACGCAATATTTTTTGCGTTTTCTTTCTGCTACCAAGGATGCCAATATAAGGGGCATCTGCCTTTAATACTTTTGGCAATTCCTCTTTTATATAGAAAAAATTATGGGTAAGAAATACTACTGCCAGGTTTGGTGTACGCTCAATTAATTTGCTTACCTCATCGCCGTCAATCAAGCTTATTTCGTCTGCATTTGGAAAATTCCAAATAGGCTGTATCGGTTCGAAGGAATCTGTCACGTGGACATTGTATCCAAGTTCATTGGCTATGCGCAAGAATGGCACCACATGAAAAACGGCACCATATATCAGGATATTGAGGTTGGGTTGAAAAACCTCATGGAAAACCTTTACTTTCTTCCCATTCAATTTATAATTGGTGTTAGCAGATTCGTTGGCATCAATGGCTTTTTTAAGATCTTGACTCACTAAATTCACAAGTTCTCCATTATCGATGCTTCCTTTTCCATTGGAGTGATATCGTTGCCCTAACGATGCGATCTGGTTATCTTCAGAATAAAATACGGTCGATAAACCCTGGTAGCCTTGCCAGGATAGTAAGCTATTGAGTATGGAATATGAATCATTATTTTTATCGAAAACAATCGGTTCGATGAGAATTTCAAGTAAGCCATTGCACCCATAACCCATGCCAAATGCATTCTTGGCATTTTGGCGAGTATCGTAGGTATATAAAGTTGTTAAACCGGATTTAATGACTTCTTTTGCTTTGGTGATCACATCACCTTCGAGACATCCTCCACTTACGGAGCCAAACCAAAAACCATCTTCGCGTATCAGCATTCTGGCACCTGTTCTCCGATAGGATGAACCATACACATTTACCACAGAGGCAAGTGCAGTTTTAATACCTTGTGAAGATGCTATTTTTAAATTTTCAACAATTGTTTTTATCTCTTTCATGATGGTTTTTTTTGTGCTTTTCTGATGCGACTACTAATTTAATTATTTTCTGATTTCTTCACGATACGCAATCCCTTCAAATTTAATT
>JAHEMV010000540.1 GCA_024643455.1 Cytophagales bacterium | reverse complement strand
GTGCCACTTCGCCAGTATTGGGTCAATATGTTCGTCGCCTGGGCTTTTATCTCATTCCAGGTATCGGGAGTATTGGGTTGTGAGGCAAACTTATCCATTAACTGATTGAGTATTTGCTCGATTTCGGTTTTCACATCAACCGATTTCACTTTTAGTGGTTTTGTATTGAAGGTTGGTTGTAAGGTGATACTGCTAGTAGTGTCCGACTTCATTGTCTTTCTTTTTTGAGCCAGCAAAGAACTAGAAATAGAAACAACAAAAAACAGCACCAATACTATGAATTGTACGAATTTAATTTGGCTCATCTTTGCTAATGATTTGAAATGAATTTGTCTCAAATACGTTTAGATCAATTTATTTTGTGCGGCAATTTTTATCAAGGAAGCCGTGTTTTTTACTTTGAATTTTGCGAGTAGGTTTTTGCGATGTGTATCAACAGTAGAAACACTTACAAAAATTTTATCAGCAATTTCCGGGTTAGTCATACCCTCTGAAATTAGCTCGAGGATTTCCTTTTCTCTTCTTGTCAGTAATGGAGCATCTCCAGAAGCCATATGGGTTTCCTTTAGGGTTAGTGAGGCTTCATAACTCAAATATTTTTGTCCGTGAAATACATTTTTGATTGCCAGTGATAATTCCTGTTTTGTTGCATTTTTTAGCACATAACCCATTGCACCGTTTTCCATCATTTTTTCGATAAAACTATGTTGGTTGAATGTACTAAGACCTATGATTCGTATGGTGGGATATATTTTCCTGATTTCAAGACAAAGCTCGATGCCACTCATATCCGGAAGACTTATGTCAAGCAATAAAATATCAGGTTCATTGTGTTCCAGGTAAGAAAGGCATGAAATTGCCGTTGATGCATGTCCGATAAATTCGATGTCCGGATCGCTGAGTAGCAATGATTTAATTCCTTCTATGACCATGTAATGATCATCTACGATGAAAACCTTTATTTTCTTCATTGATTTAGTTCGCTGGATGCATGTGTTCTATTCTTCTTTTTATGAATTAAACGATCTTCTTTAATTGTAAAAATTACACATTTCATAAAATTAAATCAATAGTTACCGTAGTTCCTTTACCAATATCTGACTGGATATCCCATGTTCCGCCAAGGTAATCTATTCTGGATTTAATGTTGCTTAGGCCAATCCCTTCGGACAAGTTGATTGAGGTTGTATCGAAACCCTTTCCATCATCTTCAACTGTAAGAGATAACTTTCCATCGCGATAAATCAATTGGACCAATACATTTCTTGCTCCGGCATGCTTCATTACGTTGTTCAGTAGTTCCTGTACAATACGATAAATAATAATGAGGACAGGCTGATCTACCAGAAGTTTGTCGAGATCAATAGGTTGAAAATTTACCTTTAGTGCACCACTTGCAGTAATATCTTTGCATATATCGTTGATCGAGGCACTTAAGCCAAATTTTATTAGTGACTCTGGCATAAGATTATGTGCCACACGCCTCATTTCCCGTATCGAACTGTCGAGCATATCCATACTGCGCTCAAAAGCCCGCTGGTTTTCTGGGGTCATAATAAGGTTTTCTTTCATAGTGCTAAATGAAAATTTGATTCCTGATAACATACCTCCCAATCCATCGTGAAGATCTTTTGCCAGGCGATGTCTTTCTTCTTCCTGACCTTTTAAGATCGCTTCAGAGGCCAGCAACTGTTTTTCTTTTTCCAGTTCCGCTATACGTGCCTTCCGTATTACTTTTTCTTTTTCAAGAAGTTGCCTTTTCTGTCTGGCACTTCTTAGCAAGAGCAGTGTCAAAATGGAAAAAGTCAATAAAAATCCTACGATTGAAAATAGGATTAATTGATTTGTCCTATATTGAAGTTGTTGAACAGTCTTTTCGTTTTTCAACTCTTCAATTTGTTGATCACGAAGCTTAGCTTTGTATTGCTCTTCCAGTCTTTGAAGGTTTTTCTGAAGCTTATCGTTGGCTATTACGTCCTGAATTGAATCATTTTTATACCTGAATGTATTGTATGCTGTCAAATTCCCTTCTGCGAGATATATATCTGAAATAAGCAAATAGCTTATTTGTTGTTGCTTTTGGTAATTATATTTTTTTGCATTTTCCAAAGCCTCATTCGCAAAGAACATTGCCCGATTAAAATTCCTTTTGTTAAGGAAATAGTAAGCCAGTCCCCTTGCATGTGTGCATAAACCTTTCGAATCCTCTAATTTTTTTGCAATAGTATACCCTTCCTCAAAGATTTTGAATACCTCATCGATTCTGTTTTGTTTTAAGTAAATATCCCCAAGGTTGGAAAGCATAGAATTCAATGTATACTCATCATCCAGGTCCCGGCAAATGGTTATACCCTCATTCAATAAATCAATTGCATCCTGATATCTTCCTGTATTTGTTAATGGTAATGAGCCATTATTCAGCGCTAATAAAATTTGCCAGGTGTCGTCGGATTGCCGTGCGAAATGTATGGCCTTTTCAGTATATAAAAGAGCCTTCTGGTAATCTTGAATATCATTATATACCGCGACAATATTCGAATAAATGACACTTTGTTTTTTTGTTAAACCCAATCCTTCAAAGATTTCCACGCTTCTTAGATAATAAACTATAGCGCTGTCGTATTTCTCCTGGCTTAAGTACGAGGTAGCTACATTATTCAGGCAAGTTCCCAGGCGTTCCTGATCACCAAATTCCCGAGCAATGTCAACTGATTGAAGATTGAGAAACAATGATGTATCTAATTTGCCAAGCATATTATATACAAATGTTATGTTGGTGTAATAACTTATAATTCCCCTTGTATAATTTAACCTCTTACTAAGATTCAAAGCTTGCTCATAAAGAAATATGGCCGAATCTGGCTGGTTCCCTTCATACTGTTGTCCGAGGGAAATGTAAAGCTGAACCTTCGTACTGTCTTCACCAGCACTACCGAGTTCAGATTTCAAGCTGTCCATATCCATATACTTCTGCCCAAATCCCTCAAAGGTCAAAAGCAAAGGCAATACCAGGAAGCATCTATGGATGTGGAGTTTCATTAATCTGTCGAATCTACATAACAAATGTATCGAATTTTACAGCCTGTCTTTCTCCCCTAAAAGTAGGATTTTGTTATTGAAAAAATCCTCTTTTCAGGCGATAACATATGGAACTATTTCAATGACTTTTGAAGTGAAACTCATGAAAAATCAATTTCAATCTGAGTGAAGTGGACAAGCAAACAAAGGATAGTTTGGGCGTAAAGTAAGTTGCCATTGCTTTCTAATATGCCAACATTTACTGACAAGAAAATTGCCATAACAGTGGAAAATGTATCAAATGTTTTATTTAACGAAAGAAATTGAATCGTAACAGATTGGTTAATAACGGTATTTTAAATTATAAGTGTAACATACTGTAAATCTGTTCTTCATTTTCATTTAACTGGATCATGCACAACTCTCATATGAACCATTCCCCTGACAAGGTTGATGTGGTCATCCAGTTTCCTTTTTGAATCATCAAACTTATCGATAAGGACAGTTGACCTATTGTTTGCATTAAATAAGAAAAGAG
>JAHEMV010000084.1 GCA_024643455.1 Cytophagales bacterium | reverse complement strand
CTACCAAAGAAATGTTCCCCATTTTCTTTTAATTCTGGCATCTCCGCAGCAATCATATCCCAAACAGGATTTAAATGATCAGCCTGATTTGTAGCCAGACATGGCAAATAGATCATTTCCAGATTTATGTTGAAATGATAATCATTACTCCATGGTGGAAGTTGATATTCTTCATTGAATGGCCCCTGTAGCGAGCAGGCGATTCCGTGTTCAGGAGTGGAAATTGCCTGTTTGTACAAACCATAATTCACAATTTCTTGCAAAATTGGATTTGGCAGATGAATTTTAGGTACATCATTCCAATAATTATCCCACCAGTCAATGTCTCTTTGCAAAATCTCCCAAACCGGAATATCTCTTAATCCTTCAATAACCTTTTCTTTGGCTTTTTCACTGACGGTTGATCCAATGATAATGTTGTGATTGGCAGTTTTTTTATATGCAATAGCCAATGGGTCATCATCGGGAAGATTTTGGACAAATCCGAATATGGTCGGACGACCTTCTCTTTCATCTTGCCAGATTTCTGGCGGTTGCACACCCACAGGCTCCAATTCAGATTTTACATAATCCCAGCTCGGAATCAATCTAATTTTAATTTGTTCATCCATTTTTTTTGAAACAGAGACAGAGGCCATCTCGGTATAAACTGATTGTCGTATCCTTATAATTTCAATTTCATCTTGTGCATTTTTTGCTGTGATTTCGAAAATTCCATATTTCAGATCCAAAACTCCATTTTTCAATTCCCAGCCTTCCGGCATCTCAATCTCCAACCTGCCTCCACCAATCTGATGAGGCCGTTCGGGCATCCCTGGCTCAGGGTTATGGTCAATGCCAAATGCATCACGCAGCCCTTGTTCGTTTTTTGAAAAAAGAAAATTTTTGACCTCCGTATAACTTGTATTTTGCAAAAAATCCTTTCCTCCTCTTCTGTCCCAAAAACCTGCCCGACCAACTGTAATGTTTAGCTGATTGCCTGCTCCCCAGATCATCAGTCCCTGAACACCGTTTCCGATCAATGCACCGGTATGCGTTCTTGGAAGAGGAAATTGCCACAATAATAGATTATCTTTTTGCATTTGAAGTTCCTGCTCCAGAGTGGTTTTGGGTTCACAGGAAAAAGTGATTAAGATCAACGAACTAATAAAATAAGCAAGGTATCGCATGGTGTTCAGATTTTTATTAAAGCTAAGTTATAAAATCCTTTATATTTGAACCTAACTATTTTTCCATTCTGAAAATCAGAAATGAATTCGAATTTTTTTGAAGATGTGTATGAGGTGGTGAAATTGATCCCAGCTGGACGATGGACAAGCTATGGGGCTATCGCAAATTATCTTGGTACGAGAGGAAGTGCCCGCATGGTGGGTTGGGCTATGAATAGTGCACACGGATTGCAAGATGTCCCTGCTCACAGGGTGTTGAACAGAAGTGGTATATTAACCGGGAAGCACCATTTTGTGCCACCGGAATCAATGCAGGAATCACTAGAAAACGAGGGACTGAAAGTAATCAATGACAAGATTGTGAATGGATCGGAAAGTTATTGGAATCCAAATGTTGAGTTGATGTAGGTATTGGTGTTCTGGGTTTTGAGAGAATGGGGAAATCAGGAAATGCGGAAATGGGTAATAGCGGAGAATCGTAAATGGGTTAGTCGATTGAGCAATTGAACCAATAAACCATTCAACTTATGAACCTTTTAACTATTGAACTATTCAACTTCTGAACCATTGAACTATTCAACTTTTTATTTTAATTTCCTATCATAAGTCATAACTTCGCGTCCATGGAATTAGAAGGAAAAATTATACAAATTAACCCTTTGCAATCTGGTGAAGGGAAAAACGGAACCTGGAAAAAACAGGAATTTATAGTAGAAACTAAATCTCAATATCCAAAGAAGGTATGCATCACTGCCTGGGGTGATAAAATTGACCAGTTCAATCTTAAAAATAATGAAGATGTAAAAGTTTCGATCGAAATCGAAAGTCGGGAATTCAATAGCAGATGGTATACAGATGTAAAGGCCTGGAAAGTCGAAAAAGCAGGCGGAGCAGGATATGACTCTTCAGAGCCGGAAATTCTTCCTCCATCCATGGATCCACCTTTGGATGAAGTCCCATTTTAAAGCCGTTTTATAATTTCCAGACATGCCCTTCCATTATGGTAGGGGCATTTCCACTGACCAACTTTGTCTTCTTGGTTATACGGCTTACCTGCTTTATTTACCTTAAAAAACCATTCTCCATTTGTCGCATCTATAATTTTTGATTTGGTAAATTCCCAAACTTCGTTGGATTTTAAAAGGTATTTATGATCCCTAGAATTTTGCCAGGCATTGACTAAGCCAACAATAGCTTCAGCCTGTGGCCACCAGTGTTTATCAGCATCTTTGATGCCTTTGGGTGTAGCCTCGTACATCAAACCACCATCATTGTCAAAGCCATTTATCATTACCGTATTGACCATGGCATTAGCGTATTTTTTCGTTTTTGCGATCAAGGATTTGTCAGCCAAAACTTCAGCGGCTTCCTGCAACAACCAGCTGCCTTCGATATCGTGCCCGAAAGAGATTTCATCAGATTTGGGATTCCAATGTTCATCAAAAAACAATCGAAATCCATAATGCTCATTCACGAATTTATCCAGGAATAGCGAAATCAGGTTTTTAAGTTGCTTTTGTAGTTGTTCGTCTTGCCACACCTGATAAAGTGTCGTGTAGGCCTCCAGAATATGGAGGTGCGTGTTCATTGTTTTTTTTTCATTGGCGTCTTTGGCACTCAGACGAAGGTCATCCAACAAATGCCATTGCTGATCATAAGCTTCAAAATATCCATCCTCTTCCTGGTCAAATGCATGATGTTCGATGAGATAAAATATATTCTGTGCAGCTATTAGGGCCTCTTCATTTTTAGTCGCTTTGAAATATTCCGATAATCCATAAATGGCAAATGCCTGGGCATAAATTTGTTTTTTGCTTTCAGTTGGATTTCCCATATAATCAACCATCCAAAATACGCCACCATTGATTTTATCTATAAAGTGGCTTATAAAATAGTCAAATGCCCGGTTGGCAATTTCCAAATATTGAGGATTCTTGAATTGATTGTAAGCTGCAGAAAAAGTCCATAAAATCCGTGCATTGAGAATGCTGCCTTTATCAGCTTTTGGCTGGAGGTTGTTCTCTCCATCAATTCGCCCATAAAACCCTCCCTGTTCATTATCAATAGTTTTTTCCATCCAATACGGTAAAATATCATTTACCAAATGAGCAGACATTTCCTCTTTAAGTTTCATTGTCTCTTTATTACCTCAATCATTTAACCTTTTGGCATTCTATACATTTTTGGAAGATCATCCTCAAATAAGGTATATGGATCCTTCCTGAATTTTATAAAATCGGGAGTGCTAGAATGTCCGGGATAGGGTGCATAAAAATGATCCGGACGGCCATTTCTCCATACCATGACATAGGCGATTCGTTTTCCGATCTCATCTGATTTAATCCCATCCAGTAATATCCTGGTAAACCAATCATCAATAGGAATGGTTTCCAGACCAGTTTCTGAAAAAGCCGCCACTTTATTTTTAGATTGAGCCATCTCCACTACAGAACGTAATCTAAAATTGAGTTTTTCCCTCTCATCCACATTTTTTATACTGTGATAGTCGTCAAAAGCTATAATATCAACATAATCGTCGCCTGGATAAAACTCGAGATACTGCTCTTTGCTATCGAATTGATCGGTGCTATAGGAATATAATAATTGGTGAATATTCTTCTCATCACGCAGGTATCTTACAGTAAATTGCCAAAGGGCTTTATATTCTTCAGCAGTACAATTTCCTTTTCCCCACCAAAACCACCCGCCAGTATGTTCATGAAATGGCCTGAATATAATGGGGATTTTTGTTCCAAATCCTGCTTTTAGCTCTCCAAGAAAACTGGCAAACATGTCCAGCCTTTGTTTATAAAACTCATGTTTTTCACCTCCCGGTAAAATACTGGCAACTGCTGGAGTATTATCCCAGGAATTTCCACCTGTTTCTGGATTATCCATATGCCAACTAATCGTATTGACTCCACCGCGTCTAAAAGCTTCTTTGATCCATGATTTCATGTTGTCAAAATTCACAGAATCAATATTTACTGGTTTACCAAGACCGCTAACATCCCATCCATACAAAGCCGGATACGAGCCACAAACATCTTTTACATCCGATCGGTCCTTTTGATTTTTCCAAGCTACTCCATATGCCAAATCGTCCTGATGTCCAAACAAAACACCTTCCCCTGATATAGCTTGAAGGTTTAAATATAGTGCCGTCGTTTTTTTAGTGGCATTTTTATCAATTGGCATATTTTGTCCAAAACAGCTCAATTGGTAAAAGGCCAGAACAATAAATAAGAGGGATTTTTTCATTACTGTGTGTCTAAAAAGTTATTATCGCAAATTAATATCTTTTAGACAAAACTACAGAAAATATAAGAGCACTATTTTTATAAAAGCTCTTTTGAAATAAAATATAAAAATTAAAGACTAAATTATATTTGATGCCTGCTCACACATTTTTTTGACCATGATGCTTACATTGGCTCTGGACCAATCATACATCATTCGTTTCCCGTCAATTATCACAACCAGATTTTTGAAATTGTAAGAGTCATTAACAAGTAGTCCACCAAAATAGCGCATTACGCGGGTTTTGTATTTCAAATCATTGATTTTGTCGATCTGAATAATGGAATGCATTGGTTCATTGATTTCATTATTAAAGGAAAGCACGAGCGTTTCGTCATTATCCTCAAATTTTATTCCTACCAAATCTGTTTTGACTTCAATTGCTTCAAGTGTGTTGACATCTGCAATGGCTGAGTAGCCGATAAATAAGGTAAATACAATTGTGAGAAGCGTTTTCATGAGTTTGTCGGTATGCTGTCCTATACACCAACCTCATGCCATTGTATCTATATTACTGAATATCAGTATTTTAGAATATTATAAAAATTTTGTATTGTACATAACCGCACACTTTTATGTCACAAACCGTACGGAAATAAACACATGAATTCAGGATTCAATCCAATAATAATTGTTTTAATCGTATAGACAGAACTCAGTTGTAGAACAAAATTTAATTTTCACAATACACTTCGATTTGACAAAATTTAAACCACATAAAAAAAATCGTGCAGACTCACTCCCTCAAAACTCTAGTATATCAAAGATGCTTCATAATTTGAAATAATTACCAGTAATTAGCACTTACAATAAAAAATCTGGTTATGAAGAATAAATTTCTGTATGGCGAGTCACATTTAACCGTTGGCAAGGCACTTAAAATTTGTTCGGGTAAACTAATTGGTGTTATTGGAGAGCAGGCACAAATCAATATAGAAAAGTGTAAAGATGCAGTTGACCAGATAGTACATGATCAAAAAATTGTTTATGGCATCAATACGGGATTTGGGCCACTGTGTACCACTTTGATTTCTGAGGCGGACACAGCAAAACTCCAAAGCAACATCCTGCAAAGTCATAGCGTTGGTTTGGGAGAACCGGTTTCAAAAGACATCGCTAAACTGATGATGATCCTTAAAATGCAATCATTATGTTTTGGCTTTTCAGGTATCAGGTTGGAAACCCTCGAACGTATCCAGTGGCACATACAGCATAATATTATTCCGGTGGTACCCTCACAGGGTTCAGTTGGCGCTTCAGGAGATCTGGCCCCTTTGGCTCATTTATTCTTACCCCTAATTGGGCTGGGTTATGTCTGGCACAACAATAAACCGACTCCAAGTGAAAAGATATTAAGCAAGCATAACCTTCAACCCCTCATTCTTGGCCCGAAAGAAGGGCTTGCCTTAATAAATGGCACGCAATTCATCGCATCATTTGCCATCAAAGTAGTCGAAGAATTACAGAATTGTCTGGACCATGCCGATATCATAGCAGCCATGAACCTTGAAGCAATGCTCGGATCAGCTCAACCTTTTTTGCCCGAACTCCATGAATTAAGACCCTATGCAGGTAGTAAATATGTCGCCCAGCGAATGCACAAGATGCTGGAAGGCTCTGAGATTTTAAAATCTCATGAACATTGTGCCCGCGTCCAGGACCAATATTCTCTGCGATGCATACCCCAGGTTCATGGTGCTTCGCGAAATGCATGGCTTCACTTAAAGCAACTTTTAGAAATTGAATTGAATTCTGTTACTGACAATCCTGTTGTTTTCAGTAAAGACCATACGATAAGTGGTGGGAATTTTCATGGACAGCCACTGGCATTACCGCTTGATTATGTTGCTGTGGCAGCAGCTGAACTTGGAAATATTTCTGACCGGAGAATTTATTTTTCACTGGAAGGAAAAATTGAAGGATTGCCAAAATTGCTCATGGCCGATACCGGATTAAACTCTGGATTTATGATCCCTCAATACACTTCTGCGGCATTGGTCAGTGAAAATAAATCGCTATGTTTTCCAGCAAGTGCCGACAGTATTCCAACTTCGCTAGGTCAGGAAGATCATGTCAGCATGGGATCAATTAGCGCAAGGAAAACGCTCTATATCATACAAAATCTTCAAAAAATCCTTGCCATTGAATTGATATGTGCTGCACAGGGATTTGATTTTCGCAGACCATTGAAATCAACAAAGATCCTTAATGCATGTCACGATTACGTTAGAATGAAAATTCCAAAAGTAGATGAGGATCGCGTTTTTGCAGATGACATTAATATAGCATTGGATATAATCAAAAACCACAAACTAGTACAGGTTGTAAATGAAGTGACCAAAAAAGAACACATTGAATTTAAAAATGAATCCCATGAAGTATTCGGAATTTATTGAAAAATATGCCAAGCATCCATGGTATAAATCTCCTACTGGTTCCCAGTTAAATGCCCGATCCTGGCAAACGGAGGCCCCTTTGCGCATGTTACTAAATAATCTGGATGCAGAAGTAGCTGAAAATCCAGAAGACCTGGTAGTATATGGAGGAACGGGACAGGCAGCGCGAAATCAAGAGGCTTTGCTACAAATCATCAGAAGCTTACTTGAGTTAAATGATAATGAAAGCCTGCTTATTCAATCCGGGAAAGCAGTTGGTAAAGTACGCACGCACTCCGAAGCACCCAGGGTCCTGATCGCCAACAGCAACCTTGTCCCTGCCTGGGCGACGTGGAGTCATTTTAATGACCTGAAGGAAAGAGGATTGATGATGTACGGTCAAATGACTGCCGGGAGTTGGATTTACATTGGATCTCAAGGGATTCTGCAAGGAACCTATGAAACATTCATTGCGTGTGGAAAAACTCATTTTCATGGAGATTTGAAGGGCAAATTATTAGTAAGTGGTGGACTCGGAGGAATGGGCGGCGCCCAACCTTTGGCAGCAACCATGGCCGGGGCTACATTCCTGGGAGCAGATGTAAATCCTGATCGTATCAAAAAAAGACTACAGTCACGATATATTGATAAAATGTCCTATGATTACCAGGAAGCCAGAGACTGGGCAATTGAGGCAAAAAAAAATAATGAACCAATTTCTATCGGACTGGTCAGTGATATTGGTGACTTATTGGAAAATCTGCTCAACGATGGGATCGTACCTGATATTCTAACAGATCAAACATCAGCACATGATCCATTAAACGGTTATATCCCAAATGGCATCACTTTGGATGAAGCTAATATTTTGAGGATAAACGATCCGAGAAAATATAAAGATATGGCTTTAAAAAGTATGGCCAGGCATGTTGGGTTTATGCTGAATTTACGAAAAAGAGGCAGCAAGACTTTTGATTACGGCAACAACCTACGGGAGTTTGCCTTGCAGGGAGGAGAAAATAATGCTTTTGATTTTCATGGATTTGTCCCTGAGTATATTCGTCCACTGTTTTGTGAGGGGAAAGGGCCATTTCGTTGGGTAGCATTATCCGGAGATCCTGAAGATATCTTTGTGACAGATCAGGCGCTAATGACAGCATTCCCAGAGAATAAACCTTTGATCCATTGGCTAAAAAGTGCAAAAGAAAAAATAGCGTTCCAGGGATTACCAAGCCGGATTTGCTGGCTTGGTATGGGCGAAAGAGAAAAGGCGGGACTCATTTTCAATAACCTTGTTAAGACCAAAAAAGTGAAGGCACCTTTAGTTATCGGCAGAGACCATTTAGATTGTGGTTCAGTCGCATCTCCAAACAGGGAAACTGAAGGAATGAAAGATGGAAGTGATGCTGTTTCTGACTGGCCTTTGCTTAACCTGATGTCAAATACCGCAGGTGGTGCAACATGGGTATCGTTTCATCATGGCGGAGGTGTAGGCATTGGGTACTCACAACATGCCGGAATGGTGGTCCTGGCAGATGGTACTGAACGAGCTGAAAAATGTATAAAACGTGTTTTATACAATGATCCAGCTATGGGAATATTCAGACATTCAGATGCAGGTTATGAGCAAGCGCAACAAATACAACAATCATTTGGCATGAATCTATAACCTCATGAAAGATCTTAAATTAATTGGACCCTTTTCTCAGTTGCTCACAATGAATGGATTACTTGAGAAAGGTCCATTAGATGATAGTGCGCTTGAGATTATTGAAAATGGAGGAGTGTTGATACGGAATGGTATAATACAAAAGGTTGGGAAATATGACTCATTAAAAAATGACATAAAACTACCCAAAGCCAATCTTATTCATATTGATGAGAAAACTGTTGGATTGCCAGGATTTATAGATCCCCATACACACATTTGTTTCGCTGGCTCAAGAGCTAATGACTATGCAAAGCGGATCTCTGGGAAAACATATCTTGAAATAGCTCGCGAAGGAGGAGGAATATGGCAGACAGTTCAGCAAACCAGGCAGGCAGATCCTGACCAGTTATATGCAAATACATTAAACAGAGCTGAAAAAATGTTAGAGCTTGGTATCACAACCGCCGAAGTGAAAAGTGGTTATGGACTCAATATGGAGGATGAACTAAAGATGCTAAAAACAATTGACCGTGTTCATAAAAACGCACAGATAGATTTGGTTTCTACCTGCCTTGCAGCTCACATGGTTCCAAAGGATTTTAACGGGAATTCCAGACAATATCTGGATTTTATTCTAACTGAATTACTTCCACAAGTTATACAAAATGGATTGTCGAGGCGAGTAGATATCTTTATCGAAAAAGAAGCTTTTGGTGAGGTTGATGCTTTATACTTTCTTCAAAAAAGCAAAGTCCTTGGATTTGACCTTACTATTCATGGTGATCAGTTTACACCAATGGGAAGCCAAGTGGCCATAGAAACAGGGGCTTTATCAGTAGATCACCTGGAATCTTCCACAGATAAAGAAATACTGGCACTTGCAAAAAGCGATGTGATTTCAACCGTGCTTCCGGGCGCTTCTTTGGGCCTGGGTATGCCATTTGCTCCGGCAAGAAAATTATTGAATGCCGGTAATGCCCTTGCCATAGGATCTGACTGGAATCCGGGATCTGCACCCATGGGAAATTTACTTCTACAGGCATCCTTACTAAGCACTTCTGAAAAACTGACTAATGCCGAAACGTTTGCTGGAATTACCTTTAGAGCAGCAAAAGCGCTTAATTTCCATGATCGTGGTAAACTGGCAACCGGCATGTTAGCAGATATTATAGCATTCCCTTGTACTGATTATCGTGAAATTCTATACCACCAGGGTCAGCTTCGCCCAAGTATAATTGTAAAAAAAGGCAATAAAATCGACTAAATGTACACCCCTACACCTAAAAAAACATGGATCGGTAGAGAGGACCAAAATGAGGGAGATCTGGGTCTAAGATGGCATCAAAAAATTACACTAATTGATTTGAAAAAGGATCCCCTGCCTGCTTTAAAAAAAAATGAAAAAGGCATTGTCATCCTGGGATTTAAAAGCGATGAAGGCGTTCGTAGAAACAAAGGCAGAGTCGGCGCACAAGAAGGGCCAGATTGGCTTCGAAAAGCTTGTAGCAACCATGCTGATCACTTTTCAGAAAAGACCCATATTATTGACGGCGGAGATGTTACTTGTATTGATTACCATCTAGAAAGTGCTCAGGAAGAACTGCAGGGCTTAATTTCTATAATTAAGAAACAAGGCTATTTTGCCTTTGTCTTTGGCGGAGGACATGAAGTCGCCTTTCCTCATGCCATGGGACTTTTCGATGTGTTGCAAGGAAAAACCAATTTGGGAATTATAAATATTGATGCCCATTTTGACTTGAGAAAACCAGAAGAAATAGCCTCATCAGGCACACCATTTTACCAAATTGCAGAATATTGCAAGGACAGCAATCAACACTTTAATTATCTATGTCTTGGCATACAAAAATCTACCAATACAAGAGCATTATTTGAACGTGCCAATGCACTTGGTGTTAAATATATTATGGCCAAAGAAATTAAAGAAACCCTGATTGACAGGCACAAAGATTTTATAAAAAATTTTATCGATAAAGTTGATCACATATACCTAACTATTTGTTTGGATGTGTTCGACATCGCTTATGCTCCTGGTGTCAGTGCTCCTTCTGTCAACGGATTATCTCCGAATTTAGCTTTTGAATTGATCAATGCCATATCAACTTCAGGGAAATTGATCTCTGCGGATATTGCTGAATTAAATCCATCATTGGATCAGGACACCAAAACTTCAAAATTGGCAGCTAAGATCGCTTTTGAAATAATAACTGATTATCAGGCTTAGGATTGATTATAAGAAAAAGTATCTTTTAAAACCTTCCATTGCTTCATATTCGGCCAGGCCAAGTTGATTATATTGCTCAGCCAGACCTTTATTCCTATCTTCTGCCCGCTGCCAGAATTCCCGACTGTCCGATCCAGGGAAAAGTGCCGAGTCTTTTTGTGATTGATGCTTAAATATTGCTTTGCGTTTGCGCATCAACTCATCAGGACTCATCGGAACTGCCATTTCAATTTCGTTAATTGGCCATTCGTGCCATGCTCCCCGATACATCCAAACCCAACAATCCTTCATCCAAGCCTCTTTCTTTAATTCTTCCAATGCCATGAAAATTGCGTCAAGACAAACTCTGTGCGTTCCATGAGGATCGGATAGGTCCCCAGCGGCATAGATTTGATGTGGCTTAATTTTCACTAATAATTCCTTGATGATCTTTACATCCGCAGGTCCGACAGGATTCTTTTTCACCTGGCCAGTTTCGTAAAAAGGTAGATCAAGGAAATGAGCTTTATCATCAGTAAGGCCGGCATTTCTACATCCTGCTCTTGCTTCACTTCTGCGAATCAATCCTTTAATCTTCTTTACCTCTGGTTTATCAACCTCTCCAGGTTTTTTGTCTTTTATGTATTGATTAACCTTTTTATAAAGGGTAAGTGCGTCGTTGTTTTGCACGCCAAATGCTTGGTCAACTTCCTGAAAAAAATCCGTATGTTGTATAACATCCTCATCAAATACAGCGATATTCCCGGAAGTTTGGTACGCAACATGTACATCATGACCCTGATCAACGAGTCGTATAAATGTACCTCCCATAGAAATAACATCATCATCGGGATGAGGACTAAAAATGATTACTTTTTTTCTGGCAGGTAACGCGCGTTCCGGACGATGAGAATCATCAGCATTTGGTTTTCCCCCTGGCCATCCGGTAATTGTATTTTGTAATTCGTTGAAAACCTTAATATTGATATCATAACCAGTACCCGCTTCAGTCACCAGATCATTCATATGATGATCGTTGTAATCTTTATTGGTAAGTTTTAAGATAGGCTTATTCACTTTTTGGCATAACCAAACCACTCCTCGTTTGATCATGGACTCGTCCCATTTTGGTATATCAACAATCCATGGCGTTTTTACCCTGGTGAGTTCATCCGCTGCTGCTTCATCGACTATAATGGTAGCATCAGGATGATCCTGTAATATACTTGCAGGAACCTGATCTGATTTTTTGCCTTCTACCATTGCCTTAATAATAGGTCCTTTCCCTTCACCCCAAGCCATAAGAAATACTTTTTTGGCTTTAAACATGGTATCGATTCCCATAGTTATGGCTTTTCCGGGGACGTTTTTTTCACCGTAAAAATCACTAGCTGCAGCAATAATAGTTGCCCGATCAAGTGTAACGAGCCTGGTTTTGGAATCGGTAGGAGAACCTGGTTCATTAAAACCAGTATGCCCACGACTACTTACACCTTGAATGATGACATCCAGGCCTCCATTACTATCTATCTTCTTTTCATATTCAATACAAAATTCATTGACTTTTTCTTTTGGCACAGACCCATCAGGAATATTAATATTACTTTTTTCAATATCAATATGATCAAACAGGTACTCATTCATAAACTTAACATAGCTCTGAATTGAGTTGGGATCCATTGGATAAAACTCATCAATATTAAAAGAAATAACATTTTTGAAACTAAGATTCTCTTTTTTATGCAAACGTACCAACTCTTCATAAAAGGCAACCATTGTTGATCCAGTCGCAAAACCAATAAGGCATTTCTCTCTTCTCAATTGCTTGATTTTAATAATCGAAGCAACTTCATTGGCTACTGCAACTGAAGCTAAAGTAGAATCCACATAAATCGTTGTTGGGATTTTTTCAAACCGTAAAAAACTTTTCAGGTCTGAAGTATTAGGATAATTCAAAGTAGACAAATTGACATCTGCCGAAATTTTTGTTGCTTTTTTACTCATGATTGATTCAATTATTAAAAACTCCGCAAAAATAAATATTTATAATTATTTAGTACATTTTTTAAGCTACAAAACAGTAAAATCCCGCATGATATTTTATATTTTTGCAGACAATTAGGTATTACTTGCTATTTTACCATGAATATTTTCCTATCTAGAAAATTTTCTGAAGGGATAGGAGCTAATATAAGAATGGGGAAATAGTCAATTTTTTATACCAAGGAGTATTTTGGTGAAATGATTTCATACGTATAACATAAGTTTTAAAAAAAATGAGAATTATAATAAAAACCGAACAAGAAGAGGCAGGTCAATGGGCGGCAAATTACATCGTACAAAAAATAAATAAAGCCAATCCTACATCAGATAAACCGTTTGTTCTGGGATTACCTACCGGGTCTTCTCCACTTTTGACTTATGCTGAACTGATAAACAGTTATAAAAAAGGAGAAGTCTCTTTTAAAAACGTCGTGACGTTCAATATGGACGAGTATGTCGGCTTGAGTGAAAACCATCCTCAAAGTTATCACAACTTTATGCATCAGAATTTTTTCAATCACATTGATATCAAAAAAGAAAATATCAATATCCTCAATGGAAATGCTCCTGATCTGGATGCAGAATGCAAACGGTATGAAGAAAAAATAAAAAGTTATGGTGGTATTGAACTATTTTTAGGCGGAATCGGCCCGGATG
>JAHEMV010000083.1 GCA_024643455.1 Cytophagales bacterium | reverse complement strand
CTCTTATGAAAAAGGAAGGAGATTATCTCCCTGAAAAATTTACGGTTGAATTTGATATTTATCTTTCATCACGTACGAGCAAATACAGGGTTTATCTGTGGGACAAGAAAAAATCATCTCGTCCACCTGGTGGAACTGGCAATGTTGGAAGCCATTGGGGACAAATAGAAGTTGGGTATGAGCAAGGTGCATCTTATGATGGGGGGAAAATGAGTAAAGATCTTCCAGAGGAATCACAAAAACCATATCCTCACTGGAGGCATGTGGCTATATCCTTTAATGTAAGAGCACTAAAAGTATATATGGATCAGGATCGTCTTATCATGGTACCTAATTTGGGGGGTAATCCGTCTGGTGTCAGTATCTGGGGTGCCACTTACGATTCTAAGCAAACAGGAAACTTCCCTACAATGATTAAGAACATCAGGATAGCTGAAGGGGCTGTTCCATTATATGACCGGTTCAAAACGGATGGTAAAATTGTGACCAATGGGATTAAATTTGACTCTGGTAAGGCGACTCTAAAACCGGAATCAATGGGTGTGATTAACGAAATTGCTCAAATGATGCAACAATATTCCGATATTAAATTGAGCGTGGAAGGGCATACAGATAGCGATGGCGATGGTGAAATGAATAAACAGTTATCTGAACAACGCGCTAATAAGGTAATGAGCAAGTTAATCGAAATGGGAATTAATGGCGACAGACTTGCTAGCAAAGGGTTTGGCGAAGATGTACCAGTAGCTGAAAACACTACCCCTGAAGGGAAGGCCAATAACCGACGTGTAGAATTCGTAAAGATGTGATATTAAAAAAGGGGATGTGTTATCACATCCCCTTTTTTAATTCCTGGTTTGATCACACTTAGCAACTGCATGCCATAACCAACTTCTTTCAATTCTATTCATACATATAATCTGTCTTCCAACCTACCCTCACCCGTTCCATTTATTTTCATTGATCATTTTGCTAAACACAACTATTTCTTCTTCTTTTCAACACGGGGGGCTTTATGAATGAGTTGAAAGGTGGTCCTCTCCTTAGCAATATCCAGCGCGTTTTTTTCAGATGTAGCCCAACCAAACAGTTCGCCATAGCCCCATTCCAACATGAATTGGAAGCCATTATAGACGTAATTCATATCCTCCTCATGTAATCCATTGAAGGTGTACGGTCCCCAGGCACCATCAGGGTTATCGCTGCCTAATAGATCTGTGCAAGTAGCCTCGATGTACTCTGTGCCTTCAAGAGGAAAAAAGATAAGCATCAATTTGTTTTTGTCTTTGTTGACGTCTACGTTTTCGCCTTCCTCATTATTATCTTCGTTTTCACCTCCATCCTCGGTTGGATATAGATTAGGCCTGACTATATTGACATTGGTGGGGACATTGCGAATTGGATCGAGGATCTTCATCTCGGGTAGTAAGGCAACGGCTGATTTGGTTTCAATCCGAGAAATGATAACCTCGCACCCGGGTTTTGATGGATAATTTAACTTGGGAGTATATATCAAAGGACCGAAAGCCATCGGCGTTTCATTTTGACCTATCCATCCTATTATCTGCCCTAGCGAATTGGGATATAACGGTTCAATAGTAGATTTCATTTGTGCGGAAAATGTCATCGTGTTCGTGTATTCATATACTTCGACGAGCGACTCGAATTGTAGCTCAAAGGTGAGACAGCCTCTGCAGCGTTCGGAGACCTGATTGCTGAGATCGAGGTCACTACCAAACAGCAATTGGGCAACGGCCTGCCATTCAAGCATATGTTTGGTCTCTCCCAGATCATGAGCTGTCGCACAGTGATCTGCTGCTGTATTGACGGCATTTACTAAACCTCTCGCCATCAAGTCATTGGATCGGTCTATCCCTGGAGCCGCATCAAGATCTTCTGAAATGTCGTCGCACAAAAAAAACGATGCGGATTGGCGAAAAGTCGTCCATTCTATTACAGCATTGATAGCCTCTGCAAGAAGGAGATCATTGTCTGTCGCGGCTTCTAGCTTTGGTTCTATCATAGACTCAAATATTGCTTGGTACCATTCTCCCAAGACGCTACCTAAAGGATGAGACGCTCCGATACATTCCCAATCGTTTTCAAAATAAGCCCCAATTAATGCATTCTTCATTGCTTTCAATGGGTTAGACGGTGAGTGATCACCAGCACCAGGGGCCGGTGTACCTGCGCCGCTACCGGAGAAATGGGTGATAGGGACACGGATGGTTGAGCCTTTTATTTCAGCCCAATCGAGAGCGACTTCATCACCTTCACCTTCGTAGGTCACACCAACCAAATCCTTCATGCTAAAATCACCTGACATCTCCAGCCAGGCAATACCGGGCAGTACTAGTCCGCTTGGTTCGAATTGGACTCCAGCAGTAAAGTCTTTGAGTACAATACTGGTAAAGCTTGCGATAGGTGTCATAGTAATCTCAATCTCGGATACCAGGAAACCTTTCGGAATCGAGAATCGGTATTCCCAGCCATCAGTTCCGGCAATTTCTATTATACCGCCCTCAGGGCCTATAATATTAGTAGAGGAACTCGTGGAGTCTATTGTAATTTCCGCGGATACGGGGTTTGGTTTAGGAAGAGATGATGTGCTTTCCGGGGAATGGCATTTGATACATATTAGGAGAGATAATAAATAGATAGGAAAACGAAAACGATTTATTATTTTTTTCATAGTCGTGGTGTGTTTAGGTATAAAAAAATAATAACCTCAAAATCTAACAAACCGAATAATTGGTTTGTGAATCACATATATCCTTGGGCGTAAAAAGTTATATCTAATAATTTAGTAAAAAATGCTGTTATTTCAAAAATCACAAGTGTAAACTGTGATCTTGAGAAAAAGGGGAAGGCATAATCTTTATTGTTAGCTAATCATAGTTTTCAAATCCAAAAAAAATAACTGAAGATTTTATGAAACTGATTGTTATATATTGTGATTCAATACATTTTTCAGAAAGTTTTTGCATTATTTTTCGATTTCCAAAACTCATAAATCGAGGTATTCATAACCAACAATAAAAGCATATACATACTATCTTCGATTGGAATAGTTAAAATGCGAATCGAAAGGTTTTCAGCGTTGTTATACCAAACGATTTCTTCTGGGATGAAACTTCCCGTAAGGATACCATTGACCAGCAGAAAAGGGATTATCGAAACCAAATACCCTAAGTAAAATCTTCCCAGGAAGGTTGGTTTTACAATGATAATAAGAAATAAAAGATAACATGCTGTGAGGATAAAAGTTAGCCCAGTGTACCAATTGTCGATGTAAATAATTCCCAGTATTAGCAAAGCGATAATTAAAATATATGTTATCGGCTTACTTACCCTGAAGAGTACATCTTTTTTGATATAATAATTCAACGCTTCATAAATGAATAAACAGGCGTAGGGGACGGTGATAAAAAAAAGCCATTCCTCTAGCGGTAAATTGATTATGTTAATTCCGGAGATGTAGCGCGGATTAAATCCCCAAATACCCATACTGGTAAATGTAACATCCCAAATGATGAATACGGCGCCTGTAATTCCTATACCTAAAAAAATTCCTTTCCATCTCGAAAAAAAGTGAATTCGAGGTTCGAAACTTCTGAGTAGAGGGAAGGATAGTGTAAAAATATTTATAAGTAGATAGTAATATTTCTCCATGAGAATTAAATGGATAAGTCAATTCATTCCTAAACTAATTTCCTGTGAATGTTGTTTAGATTGTTTTATTTTTAGGTATCCAACGAATCGCAAAATAAGTGCATGTGCTATTGCCAATATTGCGAATACCATGAGGAATTTTTGAATTGAGAAAAATAATTGATCCTGCTTCTGCCTTATAAGGAACATCATTGATCAATTCCTCCACTTCACCGCTCAGTACGAGTATGATTTCTTCGTCGACATGGGTATGCTGATCATGACTTTTCATTCCCTCATTCAATGAAGTAACGTGTATTTCCAGTTCATCAACCATTATAGTTGGTTGTCTGAGTACATTTCTCCGACTTCCCTTGTCGGTGTTTTCAACTGCAAAATCGTTCCAATCTAACATCAATGATGGCTTTGGTTTATTTATTGAAAGTGATGAAAAGTCTTTGGTTCTCCATTTAATGATATAATAAGTTGCCATAGTCTCTCCAGCATTTGATATCCCATGCTCGTCACCCGGCATTGCCAGTACAATGCTTCCAGGGCCCAGGATTTTTTCTTCCACACCTATCGTTTGTTTAATATATCCGTCTTTTACAACAATCAATTCTTCGCTATCCTGGTGTACATGACTGGCATGTGGTTCCTGACCTGGATTAAGGCTTGTTACATGAATTTCAAGCTGATCAAAAACTAATGTTTGTCCATCAAGAATCTGCCTTCTTTCTCCTGATGAGGTTTGTTCTACATTCAGAAGATTCCAGTTATGAACAGTCGATTCGAGTAGTTGCGTATCTGTCAATTTTGTGTTACAGGAAAAAAGGATGATTAATGGGAAAATCACACTTATTATGGTTTTCATAGTTTAGATCAATTTTTATAAAGCGCATTATGGTTAAAACTACAAAAGGTTATTTGCTAATCAAAACAGCCCTAAGAAATTGGAATTGTGAACACTAGTTGTCCATAAGTGTACAGTCCTAAAAATAAAACAAGTCATTAGAAGCATATTTGGACCAATTTACCATTGGCACATTAGTTGGGCGTCAAGATCAATCTGGATTTTATCACTTAATCACAATTCCTAAAATGAAAAAAGTCAAGCATTTTTTTTGGTTATGTTCAGGTGCCAACATCTCTTTGCTTGAGCGATGTCCAACTGAAAGTTCCAAATATGCAGGCATTGGAGCAACAATTTTTTTTACCGGTTTATTTGCAGCTTTAGCAGGTGGGTATGCTTTATTCACCGTTTTTGAAAACTATGCATCTGCTGCGGGATTTGGAATCATCTGGGGGCTTATGATTTTTAATCTCGATCGCTATATCGTATCGAGTATGCGCAAAAAAGGGAATATTAAGAAAGAGTTTTATACTGCCATCCCAAGGATCATATTGGCTGTGTTGATTTCACTAGTCATTGCTAAGCCACTGGAGATGAAAATTTTTGAAAAAGAGATCAACACAGAATTGGATTTCATGGAAAAAAAGGCATTCACGGAAAAATCAGAGATTGTGCAGGTTCGTTACAAGAACGAACAACAGCAATTAAAATCAGAAAATGAAAAGCTAAAACTTGAAATAGAACAGAAAACCATCAAACGGGATGAATTAAGAACCATTGCTCAGCAAGAAGCTGACGGAACTGGTGGAAGTATGAAAAGAAATGCAGGTCCAATTTATCAAATAAAGAATACTGATGCTGATCGGGTAAATGCTGAATTGGAGTTGATGCAGAATCAAAACTATACTTTGATTGCAGCGAATTATTCCAAACTTAATGAAATCGATTCTCTAATTACGAATGAAGTTCAGGCAATTCAACGGGGGAATATGGATGGCCCTGCAGCCAGGATGGATGCATTGAGTCATATTACATCAAATAGCCAGGCAATCTGGATTGCCAATTGGTTTATAATGTTACTTTTTATAGCTGTTGAATCAGCACCAGTATTTGTAAAATTAATTTCGCCTCGGGGGCCATATGATCATCTGCTATTGGTCGAGGAAAGATCCATTGAAACTGCTATGTATGAAAGTATTGCCATTCAAAATGCAGATATAAAACAACGTAGTACATCGTTTCCGAAAACGGAAAAAAAATATATCGATAATAAGCTGGAATCGAGCCTCAAATAAGGCGGATAAATTTTACAGTTTTAAGCCTAAAACCAAAACGAAAAAGACTTAGTTTGTAAATCTGGTTTTGTAATCGTCTAATGCTTTCAGTACGATTTGCATTGCTTCATCCTTCCCTCCAAATTCTTCAACTAATGAAGTTTTGTGTTCAAGTTTTTTATAATCTTCAAAAAAGTTTTTGATTTCATGGAAGAAATGATCAGGCAATTCTTTCACATCGTTGTAGTGAATAACACTCATATCATTTTCAGCAACGGCGATTATTTTATCATCTGCTTCTCCCTGGTCCAACATATGCATTACACCAATTACCTTGGCAGGGACAATACACAGTGGAACCACCGTAATTTGGGATAGAATAAGAATATCCAATGGGTCTTTGTCATCGCAATACGTTCGCGGAATAAAGCCGTAGTTGGCAGGATAGTACATTGAAGAATACAAGACGCGATCCAGACGTAACAAGCCACTTTTTTTATCGAGTTCGTATTTAGCTCGTTCCTGTTTTGGAATTTCTATAATGCCGTTGACAAATTCAGGGATATTTTCTCCGGGATTGATATCATGCCAAGGATGTTTCATTTATTTTAATTTTGGTAATTTATTGTGCAAACTTAGGATAATTTCTTGATTCTGCATGCCAATATTTTTTATTTCTATTTAAAAGAAATGTGAAGAATTCATCATGATGAGCAGGAGCACATGCAAAGAAGTGGGTTCATTCCATTTGCTGTAGTTTTGGTGCTACAGCAAATGGTGAACTAAATTATGAAATTTACTAAAACAACATGATGCCTTTTTCAATCTTAATTATAATCTTTTCAAAATCACTAGTTGACTAGACTGGGTTTATGTGATTATTTCGATCAATTATAATCTATTGTGTAACACCCGGCATTTCTGTTTTTCTTCACTAAAACTAATTGGCAATTCTGATTTAAACTTATCGAAAATCTGTAGAAAAGTTGAAGTTATTCATTTGGTTTAAAGGACACATTTAAAATATGATCGCCATTCTTGTAATTGTAGTTAATGCCAAAATTATTAACTGCGCAAATCTTCTTTACAATAGCCAGCCCAAGTCCAATGGTTTCTCCACTTTGATTGTCTTTTTTGAATCGCTTGAACATAGAATCTGGATCTGTTTTGAGAGGTTTACCGCTATTCGAAATTTCAAATCCATTTTTATTGAGTTTGACATAAATGTGTCCATTTTCAACATTGTGACGAATAGCGTTTTGGAACAGGTTAGTAATTAAAATCTGCATCAGAACAGGATCCGTTTTTATAATGACATCTTCCATGATATCGTACTTGATGTCAATCGACTTTAGATCAAATAATTCATTAAAATCATAAATCGACTTTTTTAGTTTTTCAGAAAAATTGAACTCTTTCAGGTTCGTAAATTCATTGTTCTCGATTTTGGTGAGCAGGCTGAGCGAGCGACTCATCTTAGACAAATGGTTGATCGATTCATATGAAGAATTAATGAGAGATAATTGTTCTTCATCGAGATTTTTTGACTGTAAAAGCAGCTCAATTTTCCCTTTTATTACGGCCAAAGGTGTTTGCATTTCGTGAGATGCATTTTCAGAAAATTCCTTCAGACTCTTATAATCCAATTGATTTTTTAAAAGCATTTGCTCGATGATTTCATTTAGTTCCCTAAACTCCCTTGTATTTGTTTTTCCAAGAGAAATACGATCGGTATCATTAAGCCTGAAATTTTTTATTGCCTGAAGGGTTAAATTGAATGGTCGGAATAGCCAGGTGGAAACCAGAAAACTAAAAATTACCAGCACTGCCCCCAATGTTATGAAAAGTCGTGTTTGAGATTCAAATACGCCTTTGTAAATATCGTCTTGTTCTACAATGACATCAAAAAGCTCTATTTTATAATTTTTGTCATGGATATTTCGGACCACAATCAGTTTACGATGTGGTTCTAATGCATCAATTCTTGGACTTGGATGATCCGCAAGTGTATCGCTAAAGGTAAAATTAGTTTCCTTATACGAAGTATCAACCTCCTTGATGCTTAGATTATTGGAAATAAATGAATAGGGTGATTCTCCATTTTCTATGGAATTTTGAAGGCTCCATAGCCTGGAAATCAAATACCGGTCTGTTTCTAATTGGACCTGTTTTTCAAAAATATTATAAGTCATCACACCACCAAATCCAAATACAACAAGGGTTATAATCAGATAATAAAGGGTGACCTTTAAAAGTAATCTCATATAAGCTAGGTATTGAATTTATATCCCATTCCATAGATGGTGTTGATGTAATCACCACCTCCTGCTTTCATTATTTTTTTTCTTAGGTTTTTGATATGCTGATAAACAAAATCAAATGAATCATAGAAATCTGCCTGGTCACCCCATAAATGCTCTGCTATGGATTGTTTCGTGACCACTCTGTTCTGATTTGAAATAAAATAAACCAACAATTCATATTCCTTTTTGGTGAGCTCTACATGTTGCGCATCGACTTTTACTTCGCAAGCATCGGTGTCGATTACGATTTCGTTGCATTCGAGCAGTTTCCGATTATTAAAATTCTTCCTCCTGTATATTGCCTTTATCCGTGCATTAAGCTCTGAAAGGTGATACGGTTTTGTAATATAGTCATCAGCGCCCAGATCTAGCCCTTCAAGCTTTGCCTCCAGGGAATCTTTGGCAGAAGCAATTAACACTCCGGCTTCCGATAATTCATCTTTTAATGTTTTAAGAACATCCAAGCCATTTCCATCTGGTAGCATCAGATCTAAAATAATTACATCATAATTAAAGGAAATAATTTTGTCGATTGCCTGGTTGTAGGTAAAAGCAGTTTCGCATATACTGCCTTCTTTTGCCAGGTAGCTTTGCATATTTTTTGACAGTTCTATATTGTCCTCTATTATTAGTACTTTCACGTATGAAAAATCTAGCTATTTTTTGCTGTTTACAATCTAAGTAATAAAATAATATGGTAAAGCTAAAGGGTCTTTTTGAAGATAATTTGAAGATTTGGACTATAACATGATTTATTTAAATTCTCTTTCGACTGCATCATTTTCTTTGTAATTTTTCTAATATAAAAGGGATAGTTATTTTAATATGAAAGCATTTTTTAAGCTTTACGTAATTTTATTCTTTGCATGTGCATTCCATTTGGTTGATGCACAACCATTTGAGATATTCGGAAAAATAATCGACGTAGAAACTAAAGAACCAATTCCATTTGCCAATATAGCGCTGAAGGATATTTATAAAGGAACTGCCAGTAATATTTTGGGAGATTTTTCATTCAAGGTCGATAGCCTTCCAATTGTTCTTGTGATTTCTCATCTCAGTTATGAAATTCAGGAAATTGAAGTGAAGTCAGGGAAACCAATTACCATCGAAATGATACCAGGAAAATTGCTAATGGATGAGTTAGTAATCAAAGCGAAGGGTAACGACGAGTTTGCGTACAACCTGGTAAATAAGGCCTACTATAAAATTCTCGGAAAGTCCAACACCAATAAATATGGAAAGGCATTTTATAGGCAAATTTCCAGAAATGGTGACGAATATTCCGAACTATACGAAATTTTTTATGACACAAAATATTCCAATAATGGAGTCGAAGATTGGGCGATCCAGGAGGGAAGATATGCCCTGAAACTCTCAACCGCTGACTCTTTTATTTATAACAAAAATTTCACCCTTATGGTCAGGCTGCTTACCATTGTGCAGCCAAAAACTGATGATCTGATCATGCCAATAAGTGTAGATGTACGCGACCAGTACTATCTTTCTACCGACCGGATTATTTCCGTTAATAACCGGAAGGTTGCACAAATCAAGTTCACAAAGAAAGAAGAAGTTACTAAGCCTGCGATGGAAGGAGAATTGTCTATCGATTTAGACTCGTACGAGGTGCTGAAACTGACAGGGACAATCACTAATGATCACTTGAATTTTATAACCCTCAAAGGTAAATCGGGTTCCTGGAAAAATTATCAGGTAAGCTGTGAGATTGCTTTCAAAAAAATGGAAGATGATGAGCTGGCATTGGATTATATGCGGCTGGGGCAGAATTTTGATTATTATTTGAATAATGAATTTGTAAATAAGGTAGAGACAAGATCGTATCTCACATATTATGAGCATTATATTCCTCCTTCAAGAAAAAAACTCGGAGGGCGACTACTGCGCTATAACCGAAGCGACTCTGAGCTATTGGATAATATTGGATATAACCAGCTTTTCTGGGATGAAAATATTATTGTCAAACGCACGCCCATCGAAGCAGAAGTTATAGCCTCATTTGAAAGTGAGCGAGCGTTTGGATCAATTTACCTGAATAATAAAAATCAAATAGAACTGGAAGATTATGTTTTAGATAATGATCCATTTATCATTGATGCAAGACAACGACTGAAAGAATTTGAATTGCCCAGGAAAGGGCAAAAAATATACATTCACCATGATAAGCCATTTTACATTAGCGGAGATAAGGTTTGGTTTAAATCGTATATCGTGAATATGACCAACAACATGCCACACGATCAACGCGATGTATTCTATTTAGAATTAATCGCTCCAGATGGGGAAAATGTGCTTTCGATGGCTTTTCAGGTTGATAAGGGTATCTGTGAAGGGCAGTTTACACTACCGAAAAATTTGAATTCCGGAGTTTATACCCTTTTGGGCAGAACCAACTGGATGAACAATTTTGATAATTCGACAAATTATCTTGAGGAGCTTGATATTTTTAATATTGCTGATGAAAGTGGTCAGATGTATATAAATCAGGAGGATACGGTCAATCAGTTCACCTATCATCCGGAAGGTGGGGCTTTTGTGGAAGGGATTCCTAATCAATTGGCTTTTGAAGCAGTTGATGCGTTCAAAAATGCACTTGATATAAAAGGGAAGCTTATTGACAAAGATGGGCACACCGTTGGAAGTTTGAAAAGTGAATTTAATGGAATGGGGAGCGTTTTTGTGATGCCAAAATCAGGAGCGGATTTAACAACCACGATCATGTCTGATGATATTAAGGAAATTAATTTCCCTAAAATAAATTCAGCTGGATATTCCATAATGGTTAATAATTTAAAACCTTTCACCATAGACGTTACGGTAAACGGTACGATGAAACTTGAAGGCAAGAAGTTTTATATATTGTTAATTTCAAATGGAATAGTTTATGATCGTAGGAGGGGGATGTTGATAAGAGGGTTGTTTAAAGCCGAATTTCCAAAAGCAAATTTGCCTAATGGCATAGCCCAATTGCTCATTCTTGATGAAAGAGGTATTATAAAATGCAAGAGACTGGTATTTGTAAATCAACCGGACGAAGCTTTTGTAAAATATTATTTGGCCAAAAAGGAGTTTAAACAACGAGAGCGAGTGGACCTAGTGCTAGAGATTAATGATGAAAATGGGAAGCCAATTTCCGATGCCAATATTTCTGTTTCGGTTTTGGATGCGGACAAAATTTCAAGAGATCCCTTGGCTCGAAATATCAAAAACTATCTTAATCTTGGCTTTTTTGTAGATAATAAACTGGAAAAGCAGGAGGAGCTTTTTATGGATGACGATCGGGAGACGTTAAAAAAGATTGATTTTGTAATGCTCAATCAACAAACTGTTTATCCTAGTTTTGATATTGGAAAATCCATTCAACCTCCAAAATCAAAAGAAATGGTTCAAAAAAAAGGAATAGTTTTGAAGGGGCATGTAAACCTTATCCATTCCGAAAAACCACTTTCCAATGGAATTTTGACCATAATTTCCTATCCAAATGGTGCCAAGGGTAGTTGGAGTTGTAAAACAGATAACAATGGCCGATTTCAATTGGATGAATTTGTTGTTACTGATTCGGTCCAAGTCCTTGTCAATGCAAAGAATAGCTCAGGCAAATCCGTAACGGTTGATGTTGTATTTGATCAATCGGATCTTGGGAGCCAAGGGAAATTGGTTAAAAAGGAAATACCAAACGATGCAAAGCGGTATCTCGATCTGATGAGTAAATATCAGAAGGATGTTGGGCAGGAAAAGACATTTCCAGATCAAGTCAGATCCACTGGAAATACAACGCTAAGCTCAGACTCAGAAAAAGATCAGGTACAATGGCTATATGGCTTTACTGTCTCTGCAGAATTTAAATCGCCGGATTATTCAAAAAGTATACAAAATGGTCCAACTCCCGATAATAGAACAACTATCTATTGGAATCCAAGCGTAACAACAAATCGGAAAGGAAGAGCGAAAATTAGTTTTTACAATTCCGACTATGCTAAAAATCTGCAGATTATCATTGAAGGATTAAGTAATGAAGGGATGCCGATTTTTGATATCCATCAGATCGGTAAAAATGCAAAGGGGAATTAATCGAACTTCGAAAAAAATAATGTTAATAGAAGTTATATGAATGATAGCCACTCGTTGTAAAGCATGCGTCTGAAAAACTTCATTTATCACCGATCGTTAAATTTCATATATTTGTACAAATAGAAAATCATGAATATTCAAGCTGAGAAATTGGAAATTATGCGTATGATACTGGAAACAAATAATCCAAGTATCCTTGAATCTATAAAAAATATTTTTTCAAAAGAATCATCAGTTGATTTCTGGACAACTTTACCCCAATATCAGAAGGATGAAATTCTTGAAGGACTAGAACAAATAGAGAAAGGTGAATCGGTCAACTATTATGAATTAGTGAAGAAGCATAAACAATGAGAGAAATAATTCTTTCAAAACGAGCTGCCCAAAAGCTTGACAAATTACTTGAATATCTCGAATCCGAATGGTCATTAAAAGTTAAAAATAGTTTTATTGAAAAACTTGATCTGATATTTAATCAACTTAAAGCTTTTCCAGAAATTGGTCAAAAAACGCCTTTGATAAAAGGATTACATCGGCTAGTGATAACAAAACAGACTACGATCTTTTATCGATTCGATAAAAAACAAATTAAAATAGCCACTCTCTTTGATACTAGGATGGATCCCGAAAAATTTAGGAAAGAAATAAAATAAGCGCGCTTTACAACATTGGCAAGCATCCATGGGGTTTTATAGAGAGTATAAAGCGCGGTACCGGAATGTTACTTCCAACTCGGTTTCACCAGCACTTTCCCAGCCGTCATATTTTCCATATAGGTGGAAAGACCGTCAACAGCATCGCTCAATCCTACTCGCTTATGAATCGTAGTCTGATCGTTTTCAGAGAAATATTTTTGAATTTTATTGAATATTCTAAGCATCTTTAACATGGGTTGATGGGTAATCCATTCCGACACCCAAAAGCCACTCACTTTTTTCTGTTCAAAAATCAATTTACCGGGATTTGCAGCAGCAGGTTGTTCCGAAAGGCCACCATAGACCATCACTTCCCCACCAATTGGTAAGGCATCCACCAGATCGAAGGTCATTTGTCCGGCGATTGCATCAAAGGCAAGGCTTACATTTAACCTGGAAAAAATAGCTGATAATTCCTGCTTAAAGTTTTTGGAGGAACTATTAACTAGATACCTGGCGCCATGGTTTTTAAGCAATTCCATTTGATCATCCCTCCGTACAACATTGACCAGGTCAATATCCTTGATATTACACATATTATTCAGCATTTTACCCAACGCGCTAGCTGCTGCGGTATTGGCAATCGCCTT
>JAHEMV010000539.1 GCA_024643455.1 Cytophagales bacterium | reverse complement strand
ATGATGATTAATAAAATCATCGTTGGTATGAGTAAATGAAACAGAAGGAAGTATTGCATAGTACTTACCGATATCAATGGTATTCAAGGCATCCGTGTCAGTAATCATCTCTTCATGCAGTTTTTCACCTGGACGAATGCCAACATCGACAGTTTTGGAAGATGGTGCTATTGCTTTTGCAATATCCATTATTTTATAGGATGGTATTTTAGGAATAAATATTTCTCCACCAAGATGATTTTCAATAGCATACATTACTAAATCAACTCCTCCTTGTAATGAAATATTAAAACGGGTCATTTCAGTATGTGTTATTGGCAAAACACCTTCTTTACGTTTATTTATGAAAAATGGAATAACAGATCCTCTTGATCCCATGACGTTACCATATCGAACAGCACTAAAACGAAGATCTCTACTTCCTTTCATATTATTTGCTGCAGTGAAAAGTTTATCAGAAACTAATTTTGTTGCACCATATAAATTGATAGGTGCACAAGCCTTGTCCGTCGATAACGCAACAACATCCTTTACATTAGTTGCCAACGCAGCATCTATAACATTCTGTGCCCCGTTAACATTTGTTTTAATGCATTCATCAGGATTGTATTCAGCAGTATCAACTTGTTTTATTGCAGCAGCATGGATGATCACATCAATACCTTCGCATGCTCTTTTTAGACGTGGGGCATCTCGTACATCACCTATAAAAAACCTTAGTTGAGGAAATTCATTTTCAGGGTATTTTTGTTTTAGTTCAAATTGCTTTAATTCATCCCTGGAATACACAACTATACGTTTAACTTCTGGATAGCGCTTTAATATTGTTTCAATGAATTTCTTGCCAAAAGAACCAGTCCCTCCCGTAATTAATACGGATTTAAAATTTAACATTATACTTTTATTTTAAATTTATTTTTTGAAAATAACAAATGCAATACTTGACATTAAACCAATGAAAACAAAACTTAACAAAATAAGCAATTTTTTGGGTTTACTTTTTGAAATAGGAACCCTTACAGGCTCCAAAACGGCAAAAACAGGCGTCTCTTCTTTAACCTTAATTTTCGCCTGTTCCTTCTGGCTTGCCATTCCTTTGTAAACCTCAAAAGCTAAATTATATTCATTTTGTAACTTTTGTAATTCTATTTGTCCAAAAGCGGTTGATACATTTCTGTTGCGATCATTGAATAATGCCAAGTCTTTTTGCGTTTTCTCAAATTCTGTTTTTGTTTCATTATATCGATCTAGTACAAAATCAAAGTTTTCTTTGGCCTTGCTCACTTTATAATCAGTTACATATTTTGTCAATTGATCAATGCTTAATTGAGCAAGCTCAGCTGCTGCTAGTGCATCCGGCATTTCAGATGTCAGAGTCAAAATACCTGATTTTGTATCTACTGATACAGAAATTCTCTTCGTATAAGTTTCAAGCAAATCTGTGTCTTCTTTGCTTAATCTAATAATTTGATTATCCTTATTACTAGTTGAAAATTCCACATCTTTTTTTGATAGCATAGCCTTGATCTGAAAAGGTAAACCTAAAGTATAGTCAAAAATTAAACTTAAAACAGAAGGCCTATCAATTTCTTTAAAATAGATATATGAACTGATTGTGGTATCCTGTTTTTCAAAATGAATCGGCTGACTCCAAACTTTCAATAAAAAAGGAACACTTTGTGCTATCTCCGGATACAACTCTGGAGTTAATGCACCATTTCCACCCATATCCAAATTAATCCCTGCCAAACCTGCCAAACTACCAAGCCCTCCAAGATTGGGTTTCATGCCTTCCTGGCTTTCGGGCATGAGTTTGCAGGAAGCTTCATATTCTACTTTACTTCCAAAAGCGATCACAAGTCCGATAGCAAAAAATATTGCAGTTATCTTTAGAATTAGTTTCCTTCCTGCCCAAATGGTTTTTGCTACCTCTATCAGATCGATCTCATCATTCTGAATGATTGGATTTTTCATGGAATCCAATTGCTTATTCTCTTCTTCCATGCTACCTGGTTAATTGTTGAATGACCAATGCTAAAGTTGCTATACTAGTACTCATCGCAATCCAGGCCTGCGCCGTCAATGGTTGCCGATCTGGTTTTTTAGGAACGATGATTTCCGCTCCGGCATTGACTTTTGGATAGTTGTTCCAGAATAAGAATTTCCTTGTACGGTCAACTGATCCATTAGCATATAGGACATAGGACTTCTTTCGCCTGGCATCTTCGGAAAATCCTCCTGCCTTTGAAACATAATCAGAAAAACGTAAGCCTTCATCGTATCTTACGGTAATGGGGTATAAAAACTCACCACGCATTCTTACAGTTTGAAGTTGTCGGGGAATCGAAAGTATATCACCGTCCTGAAGGATCAAGTCAAATTTTGATCCTGGCCTTTTTAGGATTTCCTCCAGGTTGATCCCAATGGTTTCATATTGAAGGGCAGATGCTTCCAATTGAATAGAATCTCTTTTAACCAATTGATTCAATCGCTCCTTTTTCATCCGAATCCCCTCTCTTCCTACTCCGGCGTCTTCATTTTCATTGTACGTATCCAGCTCATTTTGCACGTTTTGGAGTCGCTTTTGTTGCAACATTTCAGCTTCTGATTCCAGGGTAAAATCTTCTTCAGTTTGCTTTTTTTCAACTGATTTTAACAATTGAGCCAAATTTTCCAACCTTAACTGTTCATTAGTTTTTGAGGGATTAAATTCTGTCCTTCGTATCAAGGTTGCGCCTTCCGGAAAACCATCGAGGTTAAGTCCACCAGAGCGTTGTATAATTTCTGAAATGCGTTCATTTTTTTTCTTTAATGCATATAAGCCGGGATAGAGCACCTCCCCTTCCACTTTCACCGTTACCTGTGGTTCGTATCCGGGTGATCTTCTGATAAAGACATGATCAAATGGTTGCAATGTAAATTTGGAATCATCAGCATTTAACTCCAAATTTTTATTGATGGAAAAAGTAAATATTTCAGCTGTTTGATTGGTTTCTTTTTCATCTGCATTCTGCACTCTTCGTGCGACCTCCACCATAGATCCGGAAGCAGATTCTCGTAGTCCTCCAGATCGAATTATAAGATCCTCAACCGTCATATCCATAAAATAAGGATATGTCCCCGATTGTTTTACTTCTCCATTAATGAGCACATAGCGTTCGTCATTGAGGTCATAGATAGAAGAAATCTGGACCAAATCTTCACGCTTAAGACTTATATCATCTTCGGTTCCTTTAAATAAATCTCTTAAATTAAATGATAATACTGAATAGGAGTAATCTTCGTTTGTCCTGTAAATCAATCCCCTCTCCATAAAAGCATCGCCTCGCAATCCTTCAGCAAGTTTAATTAGATTTTTGACGGTTAATCCATCAATTAATTCAAACTCACCTTCTCTGAAAACAGCACCTTTGATTTGGACACGATTGGCATAGCGTTGTAAAATTCCCTGTACAATTACCTCGTCTCCATTCCTGGTATCTATTTTAGAAAGTTCATCAAACTTAAGATCGGCGAACACTTTCTCTCCTTTTTCATTTCTTCTAACCTTGACTAATTCCGTATAAGCATTTTCATTAAACCCTC
>JAHEMV010000082.1 GCA_024643455.1 Cytophagales bacterium | reverse complement strand
ATTGAAATCGATATTGTTTTTAATAATTCAGTAAATAGTGCTGCACTTGCAAGTCAGATTGTTAAGACAAATGTTAAAACAATATTAAGCAATTATGAGTATGTGACGCTTCACATTTATCAGCCACCGGCAAATCAATTAGTCTTTGAAAATCATCAAAACAGCAATGGTCAGCAGACAGTAAAAATCATGACCAAAGCAATACCGCGTCACCCTGCCCAGCTTTATGAATCTACGTCTTCATTTTTGCTTTTCTTATTGCTCTTATACATATGGTTTAGAAAAAAAGATCAACTTCCAGAAGGACTTCTGTTTGGGGTATTCCTTGTGGTTTTATTTGGATTGCGATTTGTTTATGAATATATGAAAGAAAATCAAGTCGAATTTGAGGATGCCATGCAACTGAATATGGGCCAAATATTAAGTATTCCACTTACTTTGGCTGGGATATGGATTCTTTTCAATCTAAAAAAACTTCAACCAAAAACGCCAAAAGAAAAGTAGCATAGGTTGCCATTTGGAAACTTTTGGTGAGTTGATTAATACCAGATTCGATATTTGTCCATTAATAACACGTTCTGAAATTGACACGCGCATCATATACCATAGGGTTGGTAATAGTTCTGCTTTTGGCGGGCAATGATTTTGTGCAAGCTCAACAAAATGAACCTCAAAGTAGTTCTGCAGTCTTCAATTCCAATGATACCATTCAAATTGATAAAGTCTTTATAATTGGATATAAGAAGACTAAAGAGCAAATTATCAGAAGAGAACTGAGTGTATTTGATGGACAAGTGCTTACAAGAGAAGAGCTGGAAGAAATCATCAAAGCCGATAAAAGGAAACTGATCAATACAAAACTTTTCCTAAGTGTTGAAATAAACATTGTGGAACTTTCAGTGGAAAAAGTAGATATTATCATCCGCGTCTCCGAGCGATGGTATTTTTTTCCAATACCTATTTTCAATTTAGCGGACAGAAATTTTACTGAGTGGTGGGTGAATCAAAATGCTGATTTATCCAGGGTAGATTGGGGAATTAAGCTTCGTCATTTCAATTTCCGGGGCAGGCGTGAAGTCCTGGATCTGACTGCTCAATTTGGTTATACCAAACTTTTCAGGCTTTCGTATCAATTTCCCTATATCAATAAAAACCAAAAACTTGGCCTTAGTTTTTATGGTGATTATGCCACGAATAAGAACATATCCCTTGAAACAATTGGTCACAGGCAACAATTTATGGATTCAGAAATTCAGCTAAGAGACCGTTGGAGAGGTGGGATTTCTTTGGGATATAGACCAAATTTTTACTCTTCACATAGTTTTGGATTACATTATTCTTCGGTGACGGTTTCTGATTCGGTTGTCCTTGAAAATTCAAATTATTTTTTGAGTGGAGCTAAAAATCAGACCTATCTGGCATTAAGCTATGCTTTTGTATGGGATTTTAGAGATTTTGTATCTTATCCGTTGACTGGAGCATATTTTAGAGTTGCAGCAGATAAAATCGGGTTGGGTATTTACAATGATGTCGATATACTGAAGGTAAATGTACGGTACTCAAGATACTTTGATCTTGGAAAGAAATTTTATTTTGGATCGAGTATTACTGGAAATGTATCAAGCCCTTCAAAACAACCTTATTATAATTATAGCAGTGTTGGCTATGCACGTGATTTTTTAAGAGGCTATGAACGATATATTATAGAGGGACAACATTATGCTATAAATAAAAACAGTTTAAAAAGGCTTCTATTTTCCTTTGAGACCGATGTGAGCGACGTGATGAAAATCAAACAATTCGCTAAAATTCCATTTTCAGCTTATCTATCGCTCAACTTTGACCAGGGTTATGTGATAAACTATCCTGGATACCCAGAAAATTCATTATTTACAGACAAGTATATTTATGGCGGAGGTGTGGGGATTGACATTATTTCTTTTTACGATTTCGTGATGCGATGGGAATATTCCATGAATATTGAAGGAGAAAAGGCACTTTATTTCAATTTGTTCGCGCCATTTTAGTAAATTTGTATTCTCTAACTAATATTTTTTAATAAATCTATTTTTTATATATAAGGAGCAATAATGAAGAGGATTTTTATTTTATGGCTTTGCATGGGGCTAGGCTTCAGCGCAATGGCCGACGAAGGGATGTGGCTGCCTTTGCATATCAGTCGGTTAAATCAAGTTGACTTACAAAAAATGGGACTTCATCTTACACCGGATGAAATCTATAGTATCAATCATTCATCATTAAAAGATGCAATCGTAAATCTCGGAGGAGGTTTTTGTACTGGGGAAATTATTTCCAAAGAAGGATTGATGCTAACTAATCACCATTGTGGGTATAGTTATGTTCAAAGTCACAGTACAATTGAAAACGATATTCTTACCAATGGATTTTGGGCACAAAATAAACAGGAGGAACTTCCTAATGATGGACTTTTCGTTCAGTTTTTAGTTCGAATTGAAGATGTAACAGATAAGGTGCTCAAAGGTGTAAAAAATAATATGTCTGAGGACGAGCGAAGTGAAGTCATCGAAAAAGCCATGAAAGATTTGAAAGCCGATGCACAAGGGACAACGAGCTATGATGTTAGTATTAAATCTTTTTATGAAGGGAATGAATTTTATTTGTTCGTGTATGAAACATATCGAGATGTACGTCTAGTTGGAACACCTCCTGAATCGATCGGTAAATTCGGTGGAGACACAGACAATTGGATGTGGCCCAGACATACTGGGGATTTTTCCCTATTCAGAGTATACACGAGTCCTGATGGTAAACCCGCAGAATATGCTCCTGAAAATATCCCTTTAAAGCCGAAGTATCACTTACCAATCTCATTGGATGGCGTACAGGAAAATGATTTTGCCATGGTATTCGGATATCCAGGATCAACAAACCGATATCTTACTTCGTTTGGTGTCGATCTCGCCATGAATGAAACCAATCCTGCCAGGGTAAAGATCAGAGCGAAAAACCTGGAAATCATGAAAGAAAGTATGGATGCCAATCCAGCAGTTAGGTTGGCTTATTCATCTAGATATGCCGGAGTGAGTAATTATTGGAAATATTTTATTGGTCAAACTGAAGGATTGAAAAAACTGAATGTTTATGGTGAGAAAGTTGCTATTGAGGAGGAATTATCTTCCTGGATCGTTCAAAAAAATGCACGGGAGAAAAAATACGGAGTCCCGATGGCAGATATCGCGAATGCTTATACAGAGATAAGAAAATACAATCTCCCATTTTATTATCATTTGGAAGCTGGATTTGGAATAGAATTCGTAAAATCCAGTTATAGACTTAGTGCACTTGTAAATCGATTGAAAGAAGATGATGCCGAGGCACTTCAATCCCAGTTAGCAAAGGATAAGAAATCATCGGAGCGATTTTTCAAAGATTATAGTCCAGAAATTGACAAAAAAGTTTTTATGGCTATGATGAAGTTTTTCATGGATGATATTGATAAGGAGTTTATTCCTGAAGTGTTTAATGCTGTCAATAAACCTATTAGTGATTTACCTCCACTGATTGATGGATTTGAGGCAACAAAAAATGAAGATTACCAGGCCTTGGCAGATTTTGTATTTTCAAATTCTATTCTGGTCAGCAAAGATAAGATGATGGCATTTTATGATAATCCTGAGGCATCTGTGCTTGAAAATGATCCTGGATTTATCATAGCAAGTTCCGTTTATAATTCATATAAAATGGTTTCTGCAAAAAGAGGTGAAGCGTTGCATATGCTTGAAAAAGGCAGACGAAATTTTATTGCTGCACTTAGAGACATGAATGATAAAAAGATGTATTATCCAGATGCCAACTCGACTATGCGCCTTACTAATGGACAGGTATTGAGTTATGATCCACGGGATGCTGTGCATTTCAATTACCTCACAACACTCGGTGGCGTGATCGAAAAGGAGGATCCGACCAATCCTGAGTTTGTGGTTCATCCAAAACTCAAGCAATTGGAAATGGTTAAAGATTACGGCCAGTATGGATCAAACGGCAAACTATACGTTTGTTTTTTAACCAATAATGACATTACCGGGGGTAACTCTGGTAGTCCAGTGATCAATGGTTATGGGCAATTAATTGGCACTGCATTCGATGGGAACTGGGAGGCGATGAGTGGAGATATTGCATTTGAACCATCTCTACAAAGATGCATCAACCTGGATGTTCGATATACTCTTTTTATAATTGATAAGTTTGCAGGGGCTGGTTACTTACTCGATGAAATGACCATCATAAAAAATGGCCAGGCACAAACGAGAGCCAATAGATAATATAGAAAGAACAAAATTAAAGTTTTCACAAGCCCAGCATTGCTGGGCTTGTGTCGTTTATAAGGCCATTCGAAAAGTATAAAATCATAAATTAATTAGACAAGGCATTAAAAAACCCCTCAAAACTAATTGAGGGGCTTTAATCATTTGGTTAATGTTTTGTTTTTCTTACATGATCATTAACGGATAAATAAGAAAATTGTTATCAATGGATAGTTTAAAATTGAGGATATTCCCATGGTTTTCGGTATGCCCTACGCATCAGTTTAGTTGCTTCCTGATCATCAATGATTATTTGTTTTTCACCATCCCAATTTACACTTCTACCTAATTTATAGGACATCATTGCAAGGAGGCTCATATTGGTAGCGTATTGAGAATTTTCAATATCGGCGGCGGGTTTGTTACCAGTTTCAATTGACTTAATAAAATTATCCCAAAGTTCTGGGATATTCTGGTCATCAGGTGCATGCAATGTATGGTCCATATGAACTTCCTCTGCTCCTCTAGCGCTTGGATAAAAGGTCCATCCATCAAGCCAACCCATATGAAAAGTGCCTTTAGTTCCATAAAAATAAACGCCAATATTATGTTTTTCACTTTTGGCTCCTCCAATTCTTCTATGTTCCCATTGTGCGGTAAAGGATTCAAACTCAAATGTTGCTGTTTGCCAGTCGGGTGCATTAGCAGGGCTCTCCGGATCGAATACTCCTCCTGTGGAATAGATGGTTTTTGGATGCTTTTCCTCTGACCACCAAAGGATCTGATCCATCCAATGTACACCCCAATCCGCGCACATACCGTTGGAATAATCGAGATAATTTCTAAATCCTTTTGGATGAATTCCCGGGTTATATTGGCGAAATGGCGCAGGTCCACACCACATGTCCCAATTCATTCCCGAGGGAGATTCCATATCTGGTCTCATGGTGCGTTCATGATAATCATAATTTACAAAGGCGCGGACCATTTTTATTTCTCCAACTTTTCCGGATTTCAAAAAGTCCATACCTGCCACATTGTGCGGGGCAACGTGGCGGTGTAAACCAACCTGAACCGTTCCTCCATATTTTTTTTGTGCAGCTACAATGGCTTTCCCTTCATCAATAGTATGAGCGATCGGTTTTTCAAGATAGAGATGAGATCCCATTTCCAGGGCTTTGATTGCAGGGAGCGCATGCCAGTGGTCGGGAGTGGCAATAATGGTTATTTCAGGCTTTTCTTTCTCCAGCAATTCCCGATAATCCATATAAATTTTTGGTGTGGTTCCGGTCAATTCTTTAATTTTTTCAGATGCCGGACGAGATTGATTTGGATCGACATCGCAGATCGCCACAACTTTGCATGATCCTGAAGCAATAGCCGTAGTAAGAATGTTCATTCCCCACCAACCTGTTCCAATAAGAGCAGTGGCATATATTTTATTTTTCTTTGCTAAGATAATATTTGGAAATGAGCCTGCCGCGGCTCCGACAATTGCACTTTTTACTATAAATTCTCTTCTATGCATATCGCTATTTTGAAATATAATTAACAGGAAAAGAAACCATCTTGCTCTATTTAATTTTTCATTTTTACCTAATCAATATTTTTAGCTCCATGTTCTGTCCCAACTTTGGTCCGCATCCCATTCAGGAGTTGGAGCGAAATATTTTTCACCTTCTTTCAGATGCTCTTTGATGACTTCTTCATTGAGATCAACACCCAAACCTGGTGTTTCAGGCACTTTAACAAACCCATCTTTTAATATTGGTTTTTCAATGCCCTTCACCATATCTTCCCACCAGGGATTGTCAACATCATGATGCTCAAGAGCTACAAAATTTTGTGTAGCTGCGGCGCAATGAATATTGGCTAAAAAAGAAATTGGGCTTCCTGCAAAATGCATTGCCATAGCAATACCATTTTCTTCAGCATAATCACCAATCTTTTTCGTTTCTAAAATGCCACCAGCACTTGCCAGGTCAGGATGGATCATATCCACAGCCCTGTTGTCAATGAGTGTTTTAAAGGCTTCTTTGAGATAGATATCTTCTCCGGTGAGAGTAGGAGTTGCAATGGATTCAGTGATTTGCCTCCATTGATCAGTAAATTCCCAAGGTACTAAATCTTCCAACCATGCCAATTGGTACTTTTCCACTGCATTGCCAAGACGTATGCACGAATTCATATCAATATGCCCAAAGTGATCCGCTGCCATTGGGATTTCATAACCTACGATATCACGGACCTGATGTACGTATTCTACCATTTTTTCCAATCCAAGATCTGTAACCTGAATTCTGGTGAATGGGTGTTTGGTCATGCCATAACTTCCTAACTCTTCTGACCATTGCTTGCTTTGATCCCAGTAATTTGCTCCAATCAGGGCCCCTGGAATATCTTTCACCAACTGAACGCCAAAGTCCATTTTTAAAAATGTAAATCCTTTTTCGATTCTTGATTTCATGCGTGTAGCATATACCTTTGGATCAGTAGATGATGGAGTGTCAGCATAAATCCTAATTTTATCTCGATATTTACCACCCAATAATTGATATACTGGCACTCCGTATGCTTTACCGGCCAAATCCCAAAGTGCCATTTCTACTCCTGATACGCCTCCTCCCTGTCTTCCATGACCTCCAAATTGTTTGATCATTTTAAAAAGCTGTTCCACATTACATGGATTTTTACCTAATAGTCTACTTTTTAGGAACAAAGCATACTTTGGACTTCCCTGATCGCGAACTTCTCCCAGACCATAAATGCCCTGGTTGGTATCAATCTTTATAATAGGAGCCTTGGAGGTGTAGGCAATTCTTAAATCCGTAATTTTCAAATCTGATGGAGCCGAACTGCGATTTACATTTTGGGTCGTATATTCTAGTTCTTTTCCAATTGCACCATCAAACATATATCCCATGGCCAGTCCGGTAAGACCAGCTTTTTGCATAAATTTTCTCCTTGAATGATCGGAATTTTCTTTTGTCGGAGACAAAATGTTTTTTAATCTGGTTGAAATGTTTTTTGGGTTCATCTAGATTATTGTTTTGAGATTAGAAATTATCTAAGTATAATTATCCTAACTTTTTCGCTAATATTCAACAAATAGGTTTATTAAACCTAAAAGCAAAATTTTTAAAGAACACCTGATGAAAAACCCAAAAATGATTTATAAAGTGATGCTTGGCAGTGCCTTTTTTTGTTTGGCGATTTTTTTTGTAATCCTCGTTACGGATGTTTCTATGGGCTCAGGGCCGTTTTTAACACTTTTTTTTGTATTACTCGCGTTAAGTTTTAATGGATTCGAAAGATTAAAAAGCTTCTCTTATACCGTTTGGATCTTTGCAGCAGTCACCATTTCAATGTATTTCCCTCATCTTTTTATTAAAGTTGGTGATTTTGAAATGAAAAAATTAATCGTGCCTCTGCTTCAGATTATCATGTTTGGTATGGGTTCGCAAATGAGTGTGAAGGATTTTACTGGTGTCATCAAAATGCCAAAGGGTGTCATCATTGGGATAGTTGCACAATACACAATTATGCCAATAGTTGGATTTTCGATAGCTACACTATTTAATTTTCCTGCTGAAATCGCCGCTGGGGTACTTCTTATCGGCTGTGCCCCAAGTGGACTTGCTTCCAATGTGATGTCCTACATTGCAAAAGCCAACCTGGCGCTTGCTGTTACTCTTGCGGCTATTGCCACGCTGCTTTCACCATTACTGACTCCACTGCTCATGAAGGTCCTGGCTGGTCAATACATAGAAATAAAGTTCTGGTCAATGATGCTGGATATCATCAATATGATGATTTTACCGATTGTTGCCGGTTTCATTTTTAACCTATTTTCCAAAAGTAAAATATCATCGAGAGCAAGAATCGGGCAATTAGCTTCATTTTTATTCATAATAATGGTAAAGAATTTCATTTATCTAAAGACTACAGACGTAACAGTGAGTGCCGTATTCATAACCTTCTTATGGGATATGTTCTGGTTTTATTTTCTTCCATTAATAGTATCCATTTCTATGAAAAAGATATTCCATGAATTTGATACCTGGATGGATAAAGTATTGTCATTTGTTTCCATGGCGGGTATTGCACTGATCATCACCATCATCACCGCTGCAGGCAGAGATAGTTTAATGGAAGTGGGATTACTTCTGATTTTTGCTATGTTTATTCATAATGTAGCTGGATATTCACTTGGTTATGGCGTTGCAAAAATATTCAGGATGTCGGAAAGAGATTGTCGTACAGTAGCATTTGAAGTTGGAATGCAAAACGGAGGACTTGCCTCTGGTCTGGCGCTTCAAATGGGAAAGATCGCCACGGTAGGTTTAGCTCCGGCGATATTCGGACCGCTTATGAATATTACCGGTTCGTCCCTGGCAACGTATTGGAGAGATAAAAAACCAAAAAAAGAAAAATAGATATTTGCTACTTAAACACAATATTGACATGAGAAATTTACTATTAATCGTATTTGGCGTATTCATTTTAGCCAACCCACTTGTTGCCCAGACCTTCATTTCGGATGAGATGATAAAATTTTATACTTCAGAATGGAAAGGTGAAAGGATGAAAGACGGAAGGCCAAAAGTTTCAGATGATCTTTTAAAAAGGTTAAAAAATATATCAATTGAGGAAGCCTGGGGAGTATTACGCGGTGAAGGCTTCAACAATCAATTTGAAAGCGGATGGAAGGTTTTGCATGAAGGTGAAGTATTTGTGGGTCGGGCACTGACAGCACAGTATATGCCGTTGCGACCAGATGTAAACAAGCGAATTTTAGATGAAGGTCACAAAATCGGGCAAATTGGAGCATCAAACTCATGGCCAATTGATGCATTGCAAGAAGGCGATGTGTATGTTGCTGATGGATTTGGAAAGGTGATAAATGGTACGTTGATTGGCGATAATCTTGGAAATTCCATTTACGCTAAATCCAAGACGGGTGTTATTTTCGATGGGAGTGCACGCGATTTGGAAGGACTTTCAAAGATAGAAGGGTTCAATGCTTTCGTTCGTGACTTTGATCCATCCTACATCATGGAAATGATGATGACAGGGATCAATTATCCGGTTAGGATTGGGAGAGCCACAGTTTATCCTGGAGATGCTGTGCTAGCAAAAGAAGAAGGAGTCATCTTTATTCCACCACATTTATTGGAAAAGGTGGTAGTCACCTCAGAGTTCATTGGGCTAAAAGACTCTTTTGGTCACCAAATGCTCAGAGAGGGAGTTTATACTCCAGGGCAGATAGACACTGCCTGGACGGACGAAATTAAAAATGCATTTTTGAAGTGGCTCGATGCTAATCCCGATAAAGTACCAATGAGCAAGAAAGAATTGGATGATTATATGAAGAACAGAACTTGGTAGGTATAGGTTAAATGATTTTATCAATTCGATTTCTTTTAAGGAGAAATCGAATTTCACCATGGCCATAAAAAATACTTTTTAGACTAATCTCAAATGATATTTGTTGGAGTCGTTATTTTTTTGATTGTCTTTATTTTGGGATATTATATTGGCATAAAGTACAATCAATCCAGGAATAAAAAACTTTTTTTCAAAAATGGGAGCTACAGATCTTATGTCTGGCTGCTTGGCTTGGCTATACTTGCACCTATAATATTTAATTTATTTTTTCCATCAGAACCCTTACAATTAGATTTTTTAAAGCTTCATTCTGATTCCATAAGCAATTTGGAGAACTACAAAAAGAGTGGTGATTTGATAAGATATTATTTCCTATATAGTCTTTCGGTATTTACGGAGATGCATATTTTAGGAGTCATTTCAGCATTTTTGGTGTTTGGAGTATGGTTGTATTATATTCGAAGCCTTGACTTTTTTGATCGGGAAAAAATTAAATACACCATTATTATTGTATTGCTAGGAGCACTATTTAGTTTTTTGACTTTTCCTATTTCGGATGCAATTCATAGAATATTTAATATTTCATTTTCTGATAATACTTTTTACAATCTGTTTATCTATTCCTTTGTCGGAATTGGTCTAATCGAAGAACTGGTTAAGTTAATTCCGGTTTTAATAATCCTTTTTTTAACAAATGAAATTGACGAGCCAATCGATTTTATTTTTTACGCAAGTTTGTCTGCGTTAGGTTTTGCCTTTATAGAAAACCTGATCTATTTCCGAGAAATATCCGGATCTGTTGTAATTGCACGCGCTTTAACCTCAGCAATTGGCCATATGGTTGATTCCTCCATTGTGATTTATGGATTTGTTTTGGTTTATTTTAAAAATGTGAATAATAAGGGGATTACAGTATTGAAATATTTTTTTCTGGGATCATTCGTTCATGCACTTTATGACTATTTCTTATTTGAGCAATTACTATTTTTCTTTATTACGTCCTTTATTTTTTTCATCCAATCATGGATTGTTATCATTAATAACGCAATTAATAATTCGAAGTATTTTGACTATTCCATCTCTTTCAAACACAATGAAGTAAAATTTAAAACAGCTGAATATCTGATGTTCATCCTTATTGTGAACTATTTTTTTAACGGTCTGGAATCAGGTAAAACAACTGCAAACATCGATTACTTTATCTCGTTGAGTTATGGTGGATTATTGATTCTTTTTTACGTAAGCAGTATCAGTAGTTTTGATTTAGTGAAAGGATATTGGAGGCCTATACGATTCCAATTTAGCCAACCTAATGAAGAAGCTTTACCGGGGGCAAGAGGAATAAGTGTCGGCCGGAGTCTTTTTACTTCCAATATTATTCAGCCATTGAACCATGTTGGTAAAAAAATAAAACTTCATTGTCCGAGGTATAATCCAAAGCTTCTTGAAATATTTACAATCGGCGCAGGGCAGATCGTCGATAGAATGCGAATGGTTATTATTTCAAAAAAGAAAAAAGTTGAAGACAATAACTGGTTTTTAGTGGAGATAACAGAGCCTCTGAATGTTAACCACGAGTATGAAGACAGAATAATATTAATAAAAGTCATAGATACTTTCGCTTCCCTAATTCACGATGAGCATATCAGATGCTGGCTGAAACTAATTCCGAAAGGAATGGATCCAACTACAAATAAGAAAATTTCTGATTATTTGAGTTATGGATATATTATGATAAATGGAGAAGATTATGAATATAGGTTCGATTAGAAAGTGCAGCTGAAAGTAAAAAAGCCAGTCAATTGACTGGCTTTTTTACTTATAATATTAATTCTGATTAAAGCCCCAAGGCTTTTTTATTTCCAGCGACATCAATTCCCGAATCGGCAAAATCGTCAAATGCTTTTTCAGTTTTTCTAATCATATGATCTGCAATAAATGGAGCACCTTCAGCAGCTCCGTCTTCCGGATGTTTCAGACAGCATTCCCACTCCAATACAGCCCAACCTTCATAATCGTATTCAGCAAGTTTACTGAATATTGATACAAAATCTACCTGGCCATCACCAAGTGAACGGAATCTTCCAGGACGTTGCAACCAGTTTTGATACCCACCGTAAACGCCGGCTTTTCCTGAAGGATTAAACTCAGCATCTTTTACATGGTACATCTTTATGCGCTCATGATAAAAATCGATAAACTGGATATAATCCAATTGTTGAAGGACAAAGTGACTTGGATCGTAATTGATATTTACCCGTGAATGATTTCCAGTTGCTTCCAAAAATGCTTCGAAAGTCAAACCATCATGAAGGTCTTCACCTGGATGTAATTCATAGCAAACATCAACACCATTTTTATCAAATTCATTCAAAATGGGTTTCCATCTTTTTGCCAATTCTTCAAATCCCATTTCTACCAAACCTGCTGGTCGCTGTGGCCATGGATACATATATGGCCACAATAATGCTCCGGAAAAAGTAGCATGTGCATTCAGGCCAAGGTTTTTGCTGGCTTTAGCATTCATCATCATTTGATCCACCGCCCAGGCTGTTCTGGCTTTTGGATTGTTCCTGACTTCCGGAGCTGCAAATCCATCAAACATAGTATCATAAGCCGGGTGAACAGCAACAAGCTGTCCCTGTAAGTGTGAGGAAAGTTCAGTAATTTCCAAACCCGTACTTTGTACAATTCCTTTTATTTCATCTGCATAGGTCTTGCTTTCTGCTAGTTTCTTCAGGTCTACACATCTGGCATCCCAGGTAGGCAACTGAACACCTTTGTAGCCGAGATCTGCCATATAGTTGCATATACTTTTTAAAGTATTAAATGGGGCGGTATCGCCCATAAATTGCGCTAAAAAAATCGCTGGTCCTTTCATAGTCTTTATTTTAAAGTTTATTGTTAATGATCTTAATGGATTAAAAAATAGTTACGCATTCAATCATTAAATTTTAGTCCAAGCGGCATTGTTTTCTCCTGAGGAGATCACCGCATCGATAAATTTCATTCCTCTGACTCCTTCTTGTACAGTTGGGAAATCCTGGTATATAGGATCAACCTTTACGCCATCTAGCTTGGCTTGAACTACCTTAGTGAAGTTTTGGTAGATGTTAGCAAATGCTTCCAGATATCCTTCGGGATGACCGGCAGGAGTTCTCGTATGGGCACCTGCTGCTTTCCCTAGGTATCCTCCACCTGTACGATAAACTTGCATGGGTTTGTCCAGCCATTTGATAAGCATGGTATTCGGGTCATGCTGATGCCATTCCAATCCGCCTTTTTCGCCATAGACACGTATATTCAAGGCATTTTCTTCACCTGCACTCACCTGGCTGCAGTGCAACACCCCTTTAGCTCCATTGTCAAATCGCAAAAGCACATTCGCGTCATCATCCAACAGCCTGTTCTCGACAAACGTGGTTACATCGGCGCTGAGTTCCGTTATTTTTAATCCGGTAATGGTTTCAGCAAGATTTTCGGCATGTGTACCAATATCACCTACCGAGCCAGCTTTACCTGATCTTTTTGGATCGGTTCTCCAAGAAGCCTGTTGTTGGCCTGTTTGTTCTAGTGGCGTAGAGAGCCAACCCTGCGGATATTCTACAACTACTTTTCTGATCTTTCCAAATACACCTGATTTGCACATTTCCCGGGCTTGTTTTACCAAAGGGTAACCGGTGTAAGTATGTGTGAGTGCAAAAGTTAACCCTGTTTTTTCTACAAGATTCTGCAACTGTAATGCTTCATCAAGTGAGAATGATAATGGTTTTTCGCATACAACATGAAATCCATGTTCTAACGCGAGTTTGGCTGGTTCAAAATGCACATGGTTTGGAGTAACAATGCTTACAAAATCCATACGTTCATT
>JAHEMV010000538.1 GCA_024643455.1 Cytophagales bacterium | reverse complement strand
ATTTATTCTATACTGGTTTATTTAAATTGTTTTATGTAAGAATCGCATATTAACACTTAACGCAATCGATAATAACATACCAACTTTCCACAGTGACTACTTTTCATTTTGAATTCAGGAAATGTTCTTCATAATTTTTGTTCGCGTCAAAAAAATACTGAGTCTATCCTTAAATATTTTTTACTTTTTTTGAATCAATTTATCCACCTACAAAATTTTAAATATTCACCCATTTGGGGGGATTTTTTACAAAAAAAATAATTTAAAGCGAATCTGTTTTAAAACTAATAACAATAGGTAAAAAATTGTTAGTAATAACTTAACACGTCCAATTTCTCCTGCTGGAAAATACGCATTAGCTTTGCACCGAATATATTATATTCGCAAATTATTTTATTTCTAATTAAAATCGGTCAACATGAAACAAATCTTACTCTTTGCTTGCATGCTATTTTTTGCTGGGTTTACATATGCCCAGACAGGAGGCATAGCAGGTAAAATCAGCGACAAAGACACATATGATGCTCTTCCGGGAGCCAATGTGGTGGTAAAGGGCACCTCAAAAGGAGCCACAACAGACGTAGATGGAAATTTTCAATTGGGTGAACTTTCACCTGGAAGTTATGCTTTGGAAATTTCATTTATTGGTTACGAATTAAAAGAGATATTTGCCACAGTACGAAGTGGTCAAGTAACTCAGCTTGGTGAAATCAGGCTAGGCGCTTCTTTAATAGGTTTGAGAGAAGTGGAAATTATTGCCTCTATGGCAGTAGACAGGCAAACTCCTGTTGCTGTTTCAACAATCAAGGCAGATTACATTGAGAGTAAATTAGGAACCCAGGAATTCCCTGAGATTCTGAAATCTACACCTGGTGTTTATACTACTAAAACCGGTGGTGGATTTGGTGACGGAAGGATCAACGTCCGAGGATTCGATTCTCAAAACGTTGCCGTAATGATCAATGGAGTTCCAGTCAATGATATGGAAAATGGAAGAGTTTATTGGTCAAACTGGGCAGGTTTATCCGATGTTACTGGATCCATTCAAGTGCAGAGAGGACTTGGTGCATCTAAAGTTGCAGTACCTTCCATTGGTGGTACGATTAATATAGTATCAAAAGCCTCAGATAACAAACAAGGCGGATCATTGTATTCTTCTATTGGCAACAATGGTTATAAGGAATTTGGCCTTCAGGTTAATACCGGACTTTCAGAAAAAGGATGGGCTATGACTCTTCAGGGTTCTAGAAAAGAAGGCGCAATGTATATGGATGGTTCTGAGTTTTCTGGATTTTCATATTATTTGAATATCGCAAAACAAATTAACACACACCATCTTCTTACTTTCTCGGTAATCGGTGCAAAACAAAATCACGGTCAGAGAGAAAATAAACTTAAAATAGATGATTACAGAAACAGCCCTAATGGTATCAGACAAAACAACGACTGGGGTAAATTAGGCGGTGACGTGGTTCATGTAGAAGACAATTTCTACCATAAACCACAAATATCACTTAACCACTACTGGACTATTAATGAAACTACTGAACTTTCTACTGCAGTATATGCTTCATATGGTTCTGGCGGCGGCGGTGGCCAAGGTGGAGATGGTGGTCTATTTACTATTAGAAAAGGTGGTAAATATGGATACATTGACCTGGACAATATTGTTAATGTAAATGAAGCTGCAAATGCAAATGGTGAAGGTGCTGTTTCATATCTCAGAGCTTCAAGAAACGACCACAAATGGTATGGACTTCTATCTGTCCTAAACAAAGAAATCGGCAGCAATTTGAAAATCACTGGCGGTCTTGATTTGAGATCGTACAGAGGAAGTCACTTTAGAGAAATTACCAACTTATTAGGTGCAGATTACGTTGTGGACAATTCAGATATAAACAATCCTAATCGCGTACTTAGTGTAGGAGACAAATTCTCATACAATAATGATGGAATTGTTGGATGGACCGGTTTATTCGGACAGGCTGAATACACTTATGAAAAATTGTCAGCATTCGTTTCTGCGACAGTTTCCAATACATCTTATACAAGAGAGGACTTTTACCTCTATGCTCCTGCAGATCAAAAAAGTGAAAAATATAATTTCGTCGGATACAGTGTCAAAGGTGGTGCAAATTACAATTTGAACGAACATCAAAATATCTTTGCAAACATTGGATATTTTGAAAGAGCACCTTATTTCAATGCTGTATTCTCCAGCAACACCAATAATGCAAATGCTGATGCTGTAAATGAAAAAGTTTTGGGATTAGAACTTGGTTATGGTATTCGATATAGCAAAACTGCAATAACTGTAAATGCATATAGTACACAATGGAAAGACAAATCATTTACCAGAAGACTCAATGCTACTGACGGTCGTGAAATCTATGCCAATATTTTAGGAGTAAATGCCCTGCATACAGGAGTTGAACTTGAAATGACATACGAACCGCTACCTGGACTTAGAGTTTCAGGAATGGCTTCATTAGGTAATTGGAAGTGGCAGAACAATATTAATGATGTAAATATCATTGATGGTGGTACAGTAATTGGAACAGTAGATTTGTACATCAAAGGACTTAAAGTTGGTGATGCTGCACAAACCACAGCTGCTCTTGGTGCTGATTATGAATTATTCAAAGGTTTTAAATTGACTGGAGATTATACCTACGCCACTAACAATTATGCTTACTTTGATCCGTTAGGCAGAGGATCAGAATCTGATGAAGGGATTCAACCATGGGAAATGCCAGCATTTGGATTGTTTGACTTTGGAATGATCTATAAATTCCCGATTGTTGGGTTTGACGCCACAATTATTGGAAGACTAAACAATGCATTCGATACAGAATATATCTCTGACTCTAATGACGGTCAAAATCATGATGCTTATACCTCCAATGTTTTTTATGGCTTTGGAAGAACATGGAGCCTTGGTTTAAAACTTAGATTCTAATCTGTAATTAAATAATAAGATGAAAAATTCAATATTAAAAATATTTTCTATGCTCATGGGCATTGTACTGGTTTTGGCCTGCGACCCAATGAGCGATATATATGACAAGCTTGATGAAAATCCATCAGCAATCTCAGCTGATTTGGATATCACACTTGCTTCAGATGACTATAAGTTATCCGGGATCGAAAGTGCCGCCAAATACAAAAATTTTAGCAATATAGATGATGCTAAAGAAGGTATACCAAATATTTTAGCTGCTAAATATCCTCAGCTTGGAAACCCTTCAAGCGCCTTAGTTACTTTCGATTTGTACCAGGGTTCAGCAAGCTATAAATATGATGATTATCAAGCTAAATATGCAGGTGGTGTAGTTACGAAACCAATACCTGTTTATGAAGTTACTCAAGATGATTATGATGCTGTTTTAGGAGCGGGCAATTATGGCAACTTTAGCAGTATTGATCAGCTTAGGGCATTTCTTGAATACAAATATCCTACTGCTGGGGCTAATGATGGTGTGAAATTAACATACGTTTACTATTCTGGCACAACGAATGTACTTACAAATACCTTTTCAAAACATTATGATGTATGGTACTTGCAAAGAGTGTTGAGTAAAGCTGAAGGTGATTATGCCT
>JAHEMV010000537.1 GCA_024643455.1 Cytophagales bacterium | reverse complement strand
TAAAAAGGAGCTCTTAATTATTTTGAATGTATTGGAGTACTTCATTCGAACTAAAAAATAGTTTAGTATATCACGCAATGTCTCCCAACGGTTAACCTCATCTAAATACTATTTAACGATATCACTGATAATTTTACCATCTTCAAGTGTAATCACTCTTCTGGCCTTATCTATTACACGCTGATCGTGGGTAGAGAACACAAATGTCTCATTCTCATCTTTATTCATCTTGGCCATCATATCGAGCAAATTTGAGGTTGACACTGAATCAAGGTTTGCTGTAGGCTCATCAGCTAGAATGAAATTGGGCTTTGAAGCTAATGCTCTTGCTACAGCAACCCGTTGTTGCTGACCGCCGGATAATTCTGATGGACGTTGATTCGCTTTGTCAGCTATCCCCATTTCTTTTAGGAGATTCATCGCCCGCTCAATTCTTTTTTTCTTTTCAACTTTTTGCAATAGCATGATAAATTCAACATTCTCCAGGGTAGTGAGTACGGGGATCAGGTTGTATGCCTGGAATACAAAACCAATATTTTTTAATCGAAAATCTATCAGGTCTCTATCTTTCATCCCTGTGATATCCGTTTTGGCAATTTCAACTTTGCCTTCAGTAGGATGGTCCAAGCCTCCAAGAATATTTAATAGCGTTGTTTTTCCACATCCTGATGGACCGACAATGGCAGTAAATTCTCCTTCTTCTATTTCGAAAGATACACCATTCAAGGCGTGCACGGGGATTTTAGTTTCGTTATATATTTTAATTATATTTTCAACTTTAATAACACTCATGACTATCAATATTTATAATACAATTTTTTTGATTTATACTTTATGCAATGCTTCTACCGGATTGAGACTTATAGCTTTCCATGCCGGATACAGTGCTCCGATAATGGCCGTGATTACTACTCCTACGGTTACAATTAAATAAGCGTCTCCTGTTACAAATGGATAAAGGATGGAGGAATATCCAAATGACTCCAGGCCCTGGGAGTAGTTTGACAGGTCAACACCTGCATGCCTGTAGTATTTTATTGTCAACCAGCTTACCAACAAGCCTATCGGGGCGCCCACTATGGATAAATAAATAGTTTCTATCACGACCATAAAAAAGACTCTGAATTTATTCATTCCGATGGCCATGAGCATCCCCAGTTCGCGTGTACGTTCAAGTACGGCCATAAGCATAGTGTTTACTATTCCGAAAACCAAAGCCAACATGATGATCACCAATAAAATATAAAGTGATTGACTGTACATTTCCTGCATAAAGGCAAGCTCAGGCGCTATTTCACGCCACGATTCAGCCTGGTCATCTGGATATTCTATATTGTATTTGGCAACTAAAGCTTCTTCATCTATTTGTTCATCGGTGACTACAGCTATCTCATGCACTTGAGCTCCATTAGCAAGATTGTTAAAGAGATCTTGTTTGCGAACAAAAGCATACTGACTATTTATTTTTACTGATGAACTCTTCACGATTCCGACAACACGATATGCAGCTGCTGTGAGATTGCCCTTTGCATCATTAAATGTCAAAACAACCTTTGATTTTAATTTTATTTTGAGCTCTTCAGCTAACTTTTCACCAATTATGATCGGATTACGTTTTATTCCCTCAAAGTAGGTTCCTTCTATTATCAGAGAATCCAATCGGGTAACTTCAGCTTCCTTTTCCGGATCGATACCACGAATCTGCACGCCAGACCCCTTTCTGGATGATGAAATCATCCCATTTAATATCGCCCTGGTCACAGTTCTTTTTACTCCGGGCCAGGACCTTATCTCCTCCGCTTTCTTTTCCCCATCAGGAATAAATAGTTTTACATCGTAATCTTTTTTGAATTGTGGATTGTGGATTTGGAAATTGGAAACATCATGGTTGATCACATCAGCCATATAGCTTTCCATAAAGCCATTCATGAAGCCAGTTCCAAAAATAAGTGCCCAAATTCCGACAACGATGGAACCCATCACGACCATACTTCGGCCCCGACTCCTCCAAACATTTTTCCAGGCTATTTTAAGTATCATCTTTGATATTTTTAGATAGTTATAAAATTATAATGTCCTCATTGCATTAACTGGAATCAACTTTCTCAATACCAGAATAGGATAAAAACTCAATACAAAACTTATAATAAAGATGGCCCATGCCTGCCATGCAAAAAGCTGTGGACTCATCGCAAACTGAATTACTGCTTCAATACCATATCCTTCGTACATCTCTTTCATAGTTGTACTTAGTTGTATTGGGAAATAATAAAAATAGCTGATTATAGAAAGACTCATAACCATCCCCGCGAGGACACCCAAAAATGACATCATAAGAATTTCAAGAAAAACTGTCCATTGAAGCAAACTCCGTTTCATGCCTATAGCAATGGTAATTCCAAATTCACGCGTTCGCTCAGCGGTCATCATCAAAAAAGTACCAAACATTCCAAATCCAATCACGATATACAATACCATAATCATTATTCTACTACTGGAATGTTTAAGCTTTACAGTTTGAACTAGATCTGGAATCATTCCCTGCCAGTCCATGGACTTAACAGGCATTTTACTACTTATTGAATTAATCTTTGCCAGTACTTCAGGAATATCATCCTGCGAATCTAAAAGCAACGCAATGCTTGAAACTTTATGCTCTAATCCATAAAACCATTGCGCTTCTTTTAAAGGCATGCATATCGTTTGATTGTTCTGTTCCGGATTCGGGAAGCTGATCAAGCCGCAGATTGGATATAAGCCAATAGCACTTGCACCATGAAAACCCTGACTAATCAAAACCAACGAATCGCCAACCGTTACTCCAAGATAATTTGCCAATCCAGTCGAGACCAATACCGATTTATCATCATCACCAAAATAAGTCCCTTTCTTTATTTTTGCTTTTACGTTAATTATTCCTGATTCTCTTTCAGGATCAATCCCCAGAATCATAGCACCTTTCGTTTTGGTTTCAAATGCCGAAAGCGCAAACGATTCTATTCTCGGAACCACTGCATGTACTTCTGGAATGGCCTCAAGACTATCCAGATATAGCGGATCATAAGCCATGCTGTTGTCAATAACTTTATCATCCCAATAGTTTTGATCATGGATCTGAATATGACCTGAATAAAATTTTACCACATTATCGACCATATGATCCAGTGTACCGTACTGAACTGACATCATCAGGCAAGACAGTAATACAGCAAAGGCAACAGAGCTCATCGTAATAATACTTCGTCTCTTATTACGCCATATATTTCGCCAGGCTAGTTTTATAAATTCAAAATTCATCATAAGGCTTCCCGCATGGCTTTTACAGGTTTAAGTTTGTGAATTACGATCAAAGGGTATAATCCCAGGATAAGCGCCATAAAAAATACTGCCCAGGCTTGATAATAAAAAAGTGAAGGCTGCAACGAAAAGAAATAAGCCGCTTCTACGCCAAATGTTTCCATTGCTTCAGCAGACTCTCCACTAAAATAAATAGGGTTGTTGTAATAATATATAATGATGGGCATACTTACTAAAACACCAGCCAAAGCACCAATAGAGGTCATCATTACCATTTCAATAAATATGATAAACTGCATGACCA
>JAHEMV010000081.1 GCA_024643455.1 Cytophagales bacterium | reverse complement strand
AACATGGGTCAGTTCCACTCCTGCTTTTTTTGCCAGAATACTACCCTTCAATTGCGCTTCACCCTGATGCGCAAACCGATCTCCTGTCCCAAATGAATATTTACCAAGTTCCATGACGCTAATGTTTTTATAGAAGTTTTTGAAATATATCGTAATCTATTGAAAATTTAAAAAGTACGAGGCTTTAGCACACGTGTGCATAAAGTTAAATAAAAATATTACTTAAGGAAATATTTTTGAAAAATTCAGTGATTTGAGCGTTCAATTTATAAAAACAAAGAACAACTTTTCTGTCGTAAAATACTCTTCGGTATTTGCAATTCCGAAGTTTGATCATGGGATTAATTTACGAGCTCGTTAATTAAAAACGCCTTGGGATATAGCAGGATTGCAAATCCTATGATATCGATTCGACATTTCAAATGTCGAATAGGGGGGATGAATGGCATTTTTGAACAAATTAAAAATACAAGCCCACCCTTTTCAATATTCTAATGCATAATGCGGGTTTAAGAATATACTTGGGAAGTCATGATTATTCAAGATCATAAACACTTGACCTAAGCCTAAGTCTTATGGAGAAACTATCCTAGATCCTTATAAACCAGGAAGATATCTACATGTAATCTGCAAATTTTTGTATTTCCTGGCTTTCCTTTTTCAAATATCTGCCCTAATCACCAATAATCTATCACGTTGCTACTTGGGGTAAATTTATATATAATAGTATTTTTTTATTACTTAACCCCTCTTTCCATATTATTCCATAATATCAATCTAAAATTTGAAAGCTAAACTATGTATACTTGTCTCTCGGCGAAATTTGTTCGTCGATATTTTCTTCTTATTGATCGGTAGGTGAACAAAATTCCGACGAATTTTATCAATTCAACTATTACTTAAAAAGTACAACTATTTTGATCAAGCTAGTGTGATTGAATTGTTTTCACTATTCTATTTCTACCAGTTTTATTACACAAAAAAATGAATAAGTAGAACTGCTACATGTTACATATTAAGCTGAATTGCTCATTTACTTCTGATTTGAAAGACAAATTCGTTGTTAAACAGATTTTTTATTTAATGAACCGAAATTATGAAGAACTTAGCCGCAATTTTATTGATTGCCGTGTTATGTAATGTGCAGGTGTACGCACAGAAAGAAGTAATTATTGAAAAAGACTTCTTTGATATGTCACTCGAAGAATTAATGAAGATCGAAGTGACTACAGCTTCCCGGCAAGCTGAATCAATTTTTAAAACTCCGGTCCCTATTACAGTGATCACCAGAGCAATGATTGATGCAATTGGAGCCAGAAACCTCAAGGAGGTACTTATAACCTACGTGCCCGGAATGACGGCAGTGGAAGATCACAATGAAATGAACGTGAGTATGAGAGGTATTTATGCTTCTTCCCAACAGAAAATTCTGTTTCTACTCAATGGCCAAAGATTAAATTCAAGGGCGTATTCTATGGCCAATCCGGATTATGGAATTAATCTTGATAAAGTAAAACAAATTGAAGTAGTGAGAGGTCCCGGGTCATCCCTATATGGAAATGTATCCCTGACTGGTGTTGTTAATATTATCACTCTGGATGGTGAAGAGTTTGATGGAACCCAGGTTAAACTATCTGCCGGCAACAATGGTCAGTTAAGTACCAGCCTGGTTACTGGTGCAGGATTTGGTGAAAACAAAAGTATTTTGGCCTGGGCCCATTTTTATAAGGCTGATGGAGAAAATAGAAGTGTGAATGCCGATGATGATTTCAGTTCTGCCACGACCCAGGATGGCGTGGCATACCTGGGAGCTGTTCCTGGTAATTTTGACATAGGTGTTCAGGCTCAGCTGAATAAATTTGATTTCCTTTTCAACAATACAAGAGGAAAAATTCAGCAACCATTTTCTGATGGTGGCGGAACAGGCGAAATTTATCATGCCGACGATTACAATTTCATCATGGGAGAAGGACCAGGTTTAGGCCAGGAAAACCGCCATCTTAAGATTGGTTATACCTCACAGATCAACCGATCACTGGATTTTAATGTAGATCTCTACGCAGATCAGTCTTCCTTAATACTGAACATGATTGCAGTTCCGAGTATCGTTCGGAATGCGTCCGTTTACTGGTGGGACAGAGATTTGGGAGGTGTTACGCAACTTACTTATGATTATGAAAAAGGAAATGTGCTTGTTGGCGCACAAGTGGATTGGATGAACGTATATGATAGTCATTACTCGGCTTCTATCAATACTCCTGGTGTAATTGATACTTTTTTAGATACCAATACTCCGCTATTAGAGACTGGTGAGGAAATCATTTATTCAGGATTTATGCAATGGAAGCACAACCTGAACAGCAAATTATTGTTAAATGCAGGTTTTAGATATGATAACAAACAACGCCACGAAGGAAAAAATGTAGATGCCTTGAGTCCAAGGTTAGCGCTCATTTATGAAGCCTCGGAAAAACAAATCGTGAAACTTTCCTATAGCAAGTCTTTCGTAGATGCCCCGTACTGGTACCGTTACAATAGCCTGGCATCATATTCAGGTTCAAGAGATCTAAATCCTGAAATATTGCAGGCAGTTCAACTGACCCTTGACTCAAAACTCTCTGATTCCAAGATTTTTAATAATTTAAATATATTCTATCAGAACCTGACAGATATCATTTATCGTGATCCCCTTGCCGGGCCAAACGATCCGAAATACAGAAATGCTGGCTATCTTAAGTCCTGGGGAATTGAAGAGCAGGCGATGATGAAATTTGGCAAGCTTGACCTCACCGTCAATGGCACCTACCAGGCAGTCTTGGGTGATGAGGACTATTCCGTGGATGAAAGAAGCATCGCAAATGTACCTACGTTTACCACAAATATCATCGGGACCTACAGGATAATGGAAAGTTTATTTGTGAATGTCAGCGCAAAATATCTTTCTTCTCAATTTGCTCCGATCGTTGCGTTAGGATCTGACACAAGTGTGCCTGACAACTATATCGATGAGGCATTGATATTTAATGCAGGGATCAATTTCCAGAAAAAGGGATTTACTGCAGATCTTAGAGTTAGAAATCTATTCGATACTAAATATTATCAGGGTGGCAGCACCAGATACGCCTATCCGCAGGAAGGACGATGGTTTACCGCATCATTGATATATAAGTTTAACAATAATTAAACTTAATCTATATATTATTAAGTGAGTACAAATCCTTGGTCAGATTACCTCAGGCCGGGGATTTGTATATAAAAAAGTTCTTTGCCTGACACAAAATCGAAATCCCTTTAATCATTTAAAGAAAACCATTCGTCAAAATTTTAAAACCTGAATTTATGCGAGTTAATGCATCTACCCCTATTTTCCTATATATCCGATGCTTCATCAGTTGACCAAATATTGAATACGCTTTCGTACAGATGGGGGTATTCATGATTCCAGAATCGAATATGATCCACGGTTTCCAAATCATTTTTTACCAGATGCATAGAAACCTTCAAATGAAGCAGCATGTGGATGGCCTTCAACTATGAAATTAAGAATTTCACGCTTTGTTGCTAATTCAAAAAAGTATGTGCTACTATTTACAACCGATAAATTTTTTCTATTGTCATTAAAATTTTTTATGGAACATTCTGTAAAAAAGTTTAAGTTTTGCCTCCCAATGCCAGAACTTCTAAACATCTCGGGATATGAATGGATCAAATAAAAATCCGGCATGACAAAAGAATAGAGGCTATCCATGGATTCAAGCCCTTATGGTTCATCCAACCTAAGGAAACTTTTTCTTCTTTGTTGATCGGGAAATGGTGTAGATAGTCTTTTATTATTGGAAAGTTGTTATCTCCAATTTTTAGGATCCCCTCCGTCCACGATTTAATGACGAGAAGCTTATTTTTACCATTTAATTGATCAAAAACTACCTCACCATTTTCTCTGGAGATTGCTGGTATAATATGATCCGTGCTGACATGACCAGATTGCGATATCTGAAGTTGGCCAATCATAAATAGTGAATCTAAAATTGGGTGATCTTGAGCCAGTACCTCAACATGAAAAGCAAACAAATAAATATTTCATTTTGTTTTGTAAATGGTATCAGTAGATAAAAGTGATATCTAAAAAAATTGAATCCCATTCTCTTAGGAATTTGCATATCTGAAGCCATCGATGCACGGTAAAAGTAACGAATTCACTGCTCCCAGATCTTTGATTGTATATGCAAAAGCCATTTATAAATATGAAAATACGGATTGCAAATCCTATGATATCGATTCGACATTTCAACTGTCGAACCGGGTTTTCAGAATCACTTATATCTGTAGGGTTTGCGTTTCCCATTCTTGGTTATAGAAAACCACTCACCAGATTTCTTGCCATTTTTGTACGAACCAAAAAATTCTAATTGACCCTGATCATCATAAAACTTCCACTCTCCATCTTCCAGGCCTTCGTGAAATCTTCCTTCCTGGATCAGGACTTCGTTATCATTATAAAATTTCCAGTCTTGTTCAGGAAGACCCTCTGCATAAAAACCAATTTTCTTCAATTTTCCATTAGGGTAGAAAAATAGCCAGCTTCCCTTGTACAAACCATCAGAGAATACGCCTTTTTTTTCAATCTGGCCATTCGGATAATAATAGACAGCACTATCTTGCTGTATTCCGCTCGACCAATTTTCTAAAGCAAGCAAGTTGCCACTGTCATCGAAATACCTGACCAGACCATGAAGTTGCCCATCTTTGTATAACTCTTCAGAACTTATCCTCCCATTCGGATAATAGAATTCCCAGAGTCCTGATTTAGTACCATTTTTTAACGTCCCTTCTTCCTTGATGCTTCCGTCCTCATAATATTTTATTTCCCTCTTTTGCGCCTCTGACGCAAAGGAAATTGCTAAAAAACAGATCAAATACAGGTAATTTTTAACGACGTACATGATATTGGAATAATCTAAAATATCAATTTTTGTGGATCATATGTGGAAAAATAAATATTAATTTAGATGGCAAAAAATTAAGCCAAGATTATATATTTACTTTAGACAATGAAACTACAATCTATTTTTTACTATTCAATTTAAAATCATAAATGCTAGACAGGCAGCTTCACAAATTTTACATTTCCTACAGAATAAACGGCGAAGTACGCCTTGAATGGATTGAGGGGATAAACTTAAGACATGCAAAAGAACGAATAGAGATGATGCATGAGGAAGCTTCTGACCTTATGGATTGGACAAATGAGAAAGAAGAAGATCTTCAAATTTATCTCTCAAAAATAGAAGCAAAAAGAAAAGCAACCGAGGAATTACTCAAACAAAAGGAACAGGACAATCCTTTACTTTAAGCTGGATTTTTCTTTTTCCAGGCTGCAAAATTTCCAATCAAATTATGATGCTCACTGTCAAGAACAATGGTTTTTGGATCGTTGATTTTTTTAGTTAGTGGTTTTATAGCCTTTTTTGATATAATTGTGTCCTTGTCACCGATTATAAAATAGATTTCAATTGCAACATTATTCACTTTTCTCGCAATTTCTTTACTATTCAGTTTTAGCTTTCTTAGGTAAATCCAACTATCTACAATGCGCTCCCTGTTTGTATGCGAATTCAAGGAACTCAAAGCAAATTTCAATGTTTTTTTATCAATAATCTTAATTCGTTCCAGGCCACTTGCAATGGTATTCAAGCCATTTTTTTTCTGTAACAGCCATCGAAATATCCCTCGCATAATATTAGTAGAAGTAGCAATTTGGTACCATATATTTTGCTTAATACCATCAGGTGCAAGCAACCAGACCTGGTCAATTTGGGAGTTAAACTGATAAAGAACAGGGAAAAGTAATTTTGCACCCATACTAAAACCCAATAATGAAAATCGATTTATACCCGCAATGGATACAAGTTTTTCAATTAGGGAGATAACATCATTGGATGTGAGGTATACTGAAGGATCAGAAATGGTCGTATTTCCATGAAATGGCAAATCAAATGAATAAATCTTATAGTCTGATTGGTCAAAAATTAGCGGTAAGAAAGCACTGCCATCCTGCCCAAACCCATGAAAAGCAATAATATTTTTTGTTCCATTTCCTAAAACCCTACAGTTGAATTCTGCGTTAGCTAAAGAAATTTTAATGTTTTTATCTTTTTCCAAGTGAATATTCTTCAAATGCACCAAAAACCATTTATATCAGCAATCTACCGCTGTTCCTTTTTAACACAAATTTAACACACATTCCATAACCTTTTCAGGAATTTCAAGTTTAGAATTAAAACAGGAAACTTAGGATAATAAAAAAGTTTCCTTAGTTTTGCGGCCTATATGGAAAAAGATAACGTTAAGGATAAAATAATCTTTGAGTCTATTGAACTTTTTATGAATTATGGAATTCGGAGTGTAACGATGGATGACATCGCAAAACATCTTGGAATGTCCAAAAAGACTATATATCAACACTTCAAGGATAAGGAAGAAATCATTTTGTGTTCAACGCAATTGTATTTCGAAAATGAAATTAAAGTGATGGACGAATTGGAGAAAAATTGTGAAAATGCTGTTGATCACCTTTATAAATTAACGGTTTGCCTCCGGGACAGGCTAAAAAGCACGAATACCAGAATCATGTTTGATTTAAAAAAATATTATGATAAAGCGTGGGGTTTGTACAAAAAACATAAGCACGATGTCATTTTCAAATCTGTTCTTAATAATCTCAAAAGAGGAATGGATGAAGGATTATTTCGCATAGACATCAATCCGGAGATTCTGGCATATTTACGAATAGGAGAAATAGAATTGTCATTTAACAAAGAATACTTTCCTGAAGACAAATTTACCCTTGCTGAAATCCATGGACAATTGTTTGATCATTTCACCCATGGAATACTTTCTGAAAAAGGATTTAAACTTTTAGAAACCTACAAACAAAAAACAATATAAATGAAACGATTTAAACCATTTATGCTGCTTAGTCTGCTTTTTGCATCTTTTTCACTTTTTGGGCAGGAAGTTCATGACTACAAATTATCATTGCAGGAGTGCCTGGATTATGCTATTGAGCACAATGAAAATATCATTATGGCAAATCTCGAAATGGCGTCTTCCAAGGCAAAGACAGGCGAATATCTTTCTGCTGGATTTCCTCAAATAGATGGTATTGCAGCTATAAATAAAAACTTTATTTTGAGAAAAGCCTTCCTTCCGGCTCAGTTTATAGATCCTTCAGCGCCGGAAGGTGAGTTTGTTGAAATCGCCTTTGGTACACCATACACGGGTGATGTTGGTCTTAATGTAAGCCAGATGATTTTCAATGGCTCATACTTTGTTGGAGTAAAGGCTTCCAAAACGTACCAGGAACTTTCCAGAAAAGACCATATCAAATCGAAAATAGATGTGACGGAAGCTGTAACTAAAGCGTACTACTCGGTGTTAGTCAATCAAATGTTGCTCGAAACGGTAACATCAAACTATTCACGATTGGACTCCCTGGTCAGAGAAACATCTATCATGCAGGAAAATGGCTTTGTGGAGCTATTGGACCTCAACAGAACTAAAGTTGAGTTTAATAACATCCAGACTAAAAAAGCAAATTCCCTACGGGCAGTTGAAATCAGCAAAGAGCTGTTGAAATTCCAGATGGGAATGCCAATGGACTATACCATTGAAATTTCAGATAAGTTTTCTGATCTGGACTTTAACCTTGAAGAAGAGTTAAAAATGGAATACAACTACCAGGGAAGAATCGAGTATTCGATACTTCAAACAAATACGCTGCTGGCAGAAATGGAGATGAAAAATAATAAATCTCAGTATTTGCCCAGTCTTGACTTTTCCTTCTCCTGGGGTATGAATGCCGGTGTGAGTGATTTCAGCAAAATGAGTGAGTTGAGCAACCGTAGGGTTTGGCCAGAATATCGGCTTGCGGGTCTAACATTGAAAATGCCAATATTTGACGGATTGTATAAAGGCAAGAAAATACAACAAAACAAAATCAAAATTAAGCAGCTGGATTACCAGCGAAAAATGCTTGAAAATTCCATACATATGGAAGTCAATCAGATGCGAAAATCATTGGCCATCAATCTTGACCAATTGAAAAGCCAGGAAGAAAATTCAAAATTGGCAGCATCGGTTTACAACCAAACTAAAATAAAATACCAGGAAGGGGTAGGAACCAATCTTGAGGTTATTGATGCTGACAATGCCTACAAACAGGCTCAAAGCAACTATTTCAATGCACTTTATGATGCACTGATTGCCCATGTTGATTATCAGAAAGCTCTTGGAATACTAAAAATTGACTAAACAAAACTATACTATAATGAAAACCAACATTTTATTCTTAATAGGATTTTTTGCACTCACTATTAGTGCATGTGAACAAAAAGATCCGGTTCAGGCAAAGAAGGAAAAACTTAAGGAGTATAAAACTGATCTCCAAAAAATAAAAGTTTCCATAACAGAACTCGAAAAGGAACTTTCGGAATTGGATCCTGAATTTGCCAAGATAAACCGGAAAGCAACATTAATTACTACTACTCCAGTCGAAAACACCACTTTTGAACATTTTGTTGAGGTGAGTGGAGCTGTAAAATCAAGGAAAAATATCCTTATCAGTGCTGAAAACTTTGGCAGCATCAATCATATTCTTGCCAAAGAAGGAGATGAAGTAAAAAAAGGGCAACTTATTCTGAGCATGGATACTGAGTTATATCAAAAAAATCTTGATCAACTATTAACAGAATATGCTTTAGCAAAAACCATGTTTGAAAAACAATCGAATTTGTGGAAACAAAACATCGGAACAGAAGTGCAGTATCTCCAATCTAAAAACAGAAAAGAAACACTGGAAAACCAAATTGCTAATGTAAAAACGCAGATTTCAAAGTCTCAGATCAGGGCTCCATTTGAAGGCACCATTGAAGAAGTTCTTGTAAAAGAAGGTGAAATGGCACAGATGAGTTCTCCCTTGGTTCGAATAGTAAATCACCGGGACATGTATGTAAAAGCAGACATGAGCGAATCCTACATTGGACAATTCAAGAAAGGCGACCAAATTAATATTTATTTTCCATCTATTGATAAATCCATCGTATCCACCATTAGTTCGGTAGGACAGGTAATAGATGAAAAAAACAGAACCTTTTCGGTCGAAGCGCTTTTGCCGCTATCTGATTTTTCTGTTAAACCTAACTTACTGGCAATTGTAAAAATTAAGGATTTCGAAAAGGAAAATGCTTCGGTGATCCCTACAAATCTAATTCAAAGAGATAATAACGGAGAATTTGTATATGTAATTGAATCGATAAACGAAGAAACCGTTGCTAAAAAGATCAAGATAGACAGGGGTATAACCTACCAAAATAGTACTATGGTTAAAAATGGTCTTTCGGGCAATGAATTGTTGGTCGATGAGGGATTCAGGGATGTGGCAGACGGCGGAAGAGTAAAGGAAGTTGAAACTGTTTTATAAGCATTTACAATAAAGCATATTCATGGAAAATCAGAATAAAAAAAATATTATAAGGGAATTTGGACTTAGTTCATTTTCAGTCGATAACCGCACCACTGTCTTTATTTTAACATTTATCATTGTGGTGATGGGGCTCTATTCCTATATTTCGATTCCCAAGGAAAGTTTCCCTGATATAGTAATTCCTACTATCTATATAGGAACACCTTACCCAGGCAACTCACCAGTCGATATAGAAAACCTGATTACAAGGCCCATAGAAAAGGAGTTAAAATCTTTATCAGGAATCAAGGATATTACCTCCACTTCCGTTCAGGATTATTCGACTATTGTTGTTGAGTTTAATCCGGAAGAAAATATACCTAAAGCACTTCAGGATGTAAAGGATGCAGTAGATAAAGCCAAGAGCAACCTGCCAACTGATCTTGATGCTGACCCAAATGTGATGGATATCGATATTACTGAACTTCCAATTATGTATATCAACATATCAGGTAATTATAGTATCAATGAGCTAAAAACCTATGCCGAATACCTGGAAGATGAGATTGAAAAAATGAGCGAAGTATCCAAATGCGATATAAAAGGTGCCTTGGATCGTGAAATAAGAGTGGATGCAGATATCTATAAAATGGAAACTGTCGAAGTCAGTTTCAAAGATATCAGTGATGCCATTTCTGCTGAAAATGTGACTTTATCCGGTGGAAATATTCTATCGAATGAATTCAGAAGAAGTTTACGTGTTGATGGTGAATTCAAATCTGTCCATGAGATCGAAAACGTGATTGTAAAAGATGAGGACTACAGAATAGTTTATGTCAAAGATGTTGCTACGGTTTCTGATTCATTCAAAGACAGGACGAGTTACTCTCGTTCAAATGGGAACCCCGTTGTAACAGTTGATGTGGTGAAACGGAGTGGAGAAAATTTACTCATCACTTCTCAAAAAATCAATGATGTCATTTTACAGGCAAAAGCTGAAAGATTTCCTGATGATTTGGATATTACGATTACAAACGACCAATCAAAGAGAACAAGAAGCATGGTCGAAAATCTTGAAAACAGCATCATAACAGGTGTGATTCTGGTGACCTTGGTTTTGATGTTCTTTATGGGATTGCGAAATGCCCTCTTTGTAGGTATCGCTATTCCTTTGTCTATGTTCATGGCTTTTATGGTATTGTCTGCTATTGGATATACTGCCAATATGATGGTACTATTTGGTTTAATTCTAGCTCTGGGGATGCTTGTTGACAATGGTATCGTTGTCGTGGAAAATATTTATCGCTTGATGCAGGAAGGGTATAGTCCGATAAAAGCCGCAAAAGAAGGTGTCGGTGAAGTCGCTGTGCCGATCATTACTTCCACGCTAACAACATTAGCGGCATTTTTGCCATTGGCATTCTGGACTGGAATTATGGGTGAGTTTATGAAATACTTACCGATTACCCTTATCATCGTGCTCTCATCCTCTCTTTTTGTTGCCCTGGTGATCAACCCCGTGCTAACTGCTGTGCTCATGAAGGTTGAAGAAGATAAAGTAAATCGCGTCAAACTATTTATTGTTGCGGGATCTATGGCTTTGTTGAGTATTCCGCTTTATATAACCGGAAATAACACCTTTGCCAATATTTTGATGCTTATCGCTTTGGGAGCTCCTGCCAATATTTACATACTCAATCCTGGCGTAAGATGGTTTCAAAATGTCTTCCTACCCGCATTGGAAAATTTCTATTCTCGTACAATCGTTTTTGCCTTGTCAGGCAAAAGACCATATGTCTTTTTTACAGGTACTTTTGCATTACTGGTTGTGTCCATCATGTGGTTTGGAGCTAGTCAGCCGAAAGTTTCACTTTTTCCTGATAGCCAACCTAACTATATCAATATTTTCATAGAAAAACCAATAGGTATTGATATAGAAGAAACCAATGCATTTACACAACAGATCGAAAAGAAAATTGTGACATTATTAAAACCATATGAAAATGTAATCGAATCTTTTATAGCACAAGTAGGTGAGGGAGCGAGTGATCCCAATCAAATGCAGGGTCAACAGGAAACACCTAATAAATCCATGATCACTATTTCATTTGTTGAATTTGAATTTAGAAATGGCGTGGATACCAGGAAAGTGATGGAAGAGATCAGGCAAGAACTCAGTAATTATCCAGGAGTGCAGATTACAATAGATAAAGATGCAAATGGCCCTCCTGTTGGAAAGCCCATAAACATCGAAATAAGTGGAGAGAACTACGATCGACTAATCCGTATTTCTGATGACGTGATGAATACAATTGAAAATGAAAACATTGCCGGTATTCAGGAACTTAAATCCGATCTGGAAACAGGTAAGCCAGAACTTCTGGTCAATATAGACCGGGATAAAGCCAGAAGATTTGGTCTATCGACCTATTCAATAGCTACCGAATTAAGAACAGCATTGTTTGGGCAAGAAATTTCAAAATTTAAAGAAGGGGAAGATGAATACCCAATTCAGTTGAGGCTTATGGACGCCTACAGATACGACATTGATGCTTTATTAAATAAAAAAGTGACATTTCGAGATAATAAAGGGAATCTAAAGCAAATTCCAATTTCCTCCGTAGCGAACCTGGAATATTCATCAACTTATGGTTCAGTAAAACGTAAAGACCTCGATCGGGTAATTTCCCTTTATAGTAATGTCATAGAAGGATATAATGCCAATGAGATAATCAGTGAACTAAAATTATTGCTTTCCAATTATGAATTACCCGAAGGATACACGTTAAAGTTTACAGGTGAGCAGGAAGAGCAGGCTGAATCCAGTGAATTTTTAGTAAGAGCCTTAATTATTGCCATATTTTCGATCTTCTTAATCATTGTTGCACAGTTTAATTCCATCGCTGCACCTTTTATTATTATGGCATCAGTGCTATTGAGTACGATAGGGGTTTTTATAGGCCTGGTGGCTTTTAAAATGGATTTTATTATCATTATGACAGGTATTGGTATCATCTCCCTTGCCGGTGTCGTAGTGAACAATGCCATTGTACTGATTGACTATACCAATCTGGTCAGGCAACGAAGACGGGCTGAATTAGGATTGAAAGAAAACGAATACCTGACCGTTCCTGAGTTAATAGAGAGTATGCGTATTGCTGGAAAAACCAGATTAAGACCAGTGTTGCTCACAGCTATTACTACAGTACTAGGGTTGATACCCATGGCAATTGGAATGAATATTAACTATATAACACTGTTGAGTGATTTTAATCCACAGTTTTATATGGGAGGAGATAATGCCGCATTCTGGGGACCAATGGCATGGACTGTAATTTTCGGTCTTGTATTCGCTACCTTCCTTACTTTGGTCATCGTACCAGTGATGTATCTCATTTCGGACAAGATAACACTTAGATTAAAAGGCGTTACGTTAAAAAAAGAATAAATATGGTTCCGGATTACTCCGGAACCCCCTTTTCAAATTAAACCAAACAAAAAAAATAATGGGCAAAGTGCTGTTGATTGCTACCTTAGCGGTTATTATACTACTTATTGACTTGTACATTTTTCAAGCAGTAAAAACAACTGTAAATAGTTTTACTCCTTTATGGAAAAAGAGTTTGACGATTCTTTTCTGGGCAATAACTGTTTTTAGTCTTATTGGTATATTACTGGCAAATTTGCCCACCAATGATTTTTTCCCCTGGGATTTTAAACGAGTAATTATAGTCGGAATAGTTATCATTTACTTTTCAAAAGTATTTGGGGTTCTTACTTTGGTGATTGATGATATCTTCCATGCTGGTCTATGGGTTTTTCACAAATTTTTTCCGTCAGGTAATGCAGTATCCTCTTCAAAATCCGGCATTACCAGGTCCGAATTTATGTCAAAAGCATCATTAATAGCTGTTGCGGTACCACTATCAACATTTGGTGCGGGTATTATTTCCGGAGCCCATAATTACAGGCTGAGAAAGCGAACTATTTACTTACCAAATTTGCCATCAGCATTTGATGGGATTCAAATCGGACAGTTATCAGACATTCATTCAGGAAGTTTTTTTAGTAGAATGGGAGTCAAAAAGGGAATTGATTTGCTAATAGACCAAAAACCAGATGTAGTATTTTTTA
>JAHEMV010000536.1 GCA_024643455.1 Cytophagales bacterium | reverse complement strand
TCTGATACTTCCATTTGTCTCCCACATCAATTATAGTTTCCCAATAAAGTCCTTCTTCCCTTATGTCCAATCCAGAAGCATAAACTAAAAGAAAGCTTTGTGGAGCAAGAACTACTGAAGGGAAAATCCATTTTAAAGGTAAGCTATCCACATCAGACAAGCCATAGCCATTAAGATCTATTGATGAAGTTCCAGCATTGTATATTTCGATCCAATCTGGTGTATTTCCGGTATGATCGTATATGGTGGAACCATTTGACGATTGAATTTCATTTATAAAAAGTTCCTGGGAATAAACAAAATTGACTAAAAAAAGACTCCCTAAAAGTAAAAATGAAAATCTACGAAAAATACCTTCCACCCTATTTCTTCCTCCAAACATGTGCTTAACCAGTTAAAAAAATACTTAGTGAAATTAATTATAATCCTCTAAATAATGATTCATCCATATTATTCGTCACTTCAATATCGGAAATATCACGATCTCCCCGATCTCCGCCTAAAAGCAATGAACCATATTGCTTATAATCATCCCATGGTGTGATAAAATTTGGTTTTTCCATGGTGTTTTCACTGAAATAAGCCCATTGTTTTATCAAGTTATCCGATCGATCTACCCAAACATGATACTTGTTTTGTGGTGTATTTCCAACATTTTTAAAAGTAAGCTGCAATACATCCGCCGAAAAACCAGTCTGAGTAGTATCTTCACCAACATAGGTAAGTGTTACGCCTGAATCTTTAAGTTTAAATGGCATGAACAACCAATACGCATCATTGATCCATATTCCTTTTCCTTGTTTCATGTATTTCACTACAGAGTCGGGGTGTGTTTCCTCAATTCCTCTATTAAATAATCGGCCCTGATCATTCACTATATTTACAAGGATGATCGTGCTATCAGCATTGTTCATTTTAATGCGAACATCACCTGTTTGCTTATCCCACCAAAGAGTGCGAAAGCCAAAAAAATTCCATTTAAAAAAACGTTCCTTATCCCAGTTTTTTCTCCCTCCCATGGCGAGCATCACCTTATCGGCAATGTCAATTGCCTTTTGATCTGAACCTTCTACATCAAACCCATCAGCAGGAGGATTCTCAACTTGAATATCCGAACTTGAATTATCAACTTCTTGTTGTTTTTTCTGATTGCATGAATAATAGGCAAATCCAATAGTGCAACATGCAAGGACGAATATAAATTTCTTCATTTTAAAAAATTAAGATCTAGAAAATGGTATAGGTAATCAAAACATAAATTTATTGAATTATAATCAATTTACCTTTTTCATTCTATTTTGTAACCCTGCAAGCTTAAAAAAATAATTAGTTGAATACTATGAAAAAGTCGTTATAAAAAATGAATTTATTATTTGATCGGTAGTGGAGAAAATTAACGGGGAAAGTGATCATTAAAAAATGATACCCTGGTCAAATTCCTGATATAACATTTTTATAGAACAGATAGTCGATAGCTCAAAAGGCTTTCATTTTGGAAACCGTTAATTTTTACTAAATAAAACAAATAATACAGATAATATTGAGCTTACAACAATCATTCGCCAAAGTCATTTAGTTTGCATTATTGCTAAAATTTCATAGTTTTATATCATTAGACATTACCGCAATTTTTTTGAATAGCATTTAATTATAAGCTTTCAGTTATTCATTTAGTGGTATTTTTATATGAGTTTTGATAATTTTTTACTCAATTTTTTCTACTTTCTTAGAGATCAATTCTCTTTCTACAATCGATGGTTTATACTTTTCAGTATAATCTCACTGAGCTTTTTTATACTATTAATTTGTCAGCCAGTATTTTCCATAAATCCATCTGATAATATCGTACTTGATTATAATACCGTAATCAGGATTGAAAAAGGAAAACTGGTACAAGATGAAACGATCTATATTCAAATAAACAACCAACAAGCTGATTGGATTTCTGATGTGGAACTTTCTTTCGGTGAGCATGACAAACTTGAAATTTTGGAAGCGTCAATTTTAAATAAAAATGGAGAAATAGTCCGAAGTCTTAAGAAAAAAGACATTATCACCAAAAGTGATATTTCCAATGGCACATTTTATGAAAATAATTTTGTTAAGGAATTTAAACTTAAATGGCACCAATATCCATACTTCATAAGGTATAGCTATCGGCATACTACAGACAATTTTTTATATATAGCCAAATGGTATCCAATATTATATAAAAGCGTTCCGGTTTTGCGAGCCTCTTTGGAGGTTAATATCCCAAAAGAGATGAAGGTCTTTATGCACTTCACGGACTCACTAAAGCATACTGTTGATTCGATGATTGATGTAGAAAAACATAAATGGACATCTTGCTATACTGACCAAATAAAAAACCAACCTTTCGATCTAAATATATTTGATAGAATACCAAGCGTCAGTATTGTTCCGGAGCAATTCAATTATGGACAGGAAGGGAGTTTCAACAGCTGGGCAACCTACGGAGCATGGCAAAGCCGGATTATTGACGGATTAGATGAACTGACGCCCTCAGAAAAAAAGATAGTCGATAATCTGATTCAAGGGATCAGCGATAAAAATGAGATAATCAAAAGACTATATTATTATCTACAGGATAATACACGGTATATCAATGTGGCAATTGATGAAGGCGGTATGGTTCCTTTTCCTGCATCCTATGTCTGCAATAATAAATATGGTGATTGTAAGGCCTTGACCATTTATATGAAAGCATTGCTAAAATATGCTGGAATTCCATCCTATTATACTTTGGTAAATGCTGGTGAAAATGCAATTAACATTGACTACAGTTTCCCAAGCCAACAGTTCAACCACGTTATTCTGGGCATTCCAATGGGAAAAGATACCGTTTGGTTGGAGAATACTAGCAAATATGCGCCATTCAACTATTTGGGCACATTCACTCAAAATCGATATGGACTTTTAGTAAATGGTAATGATAGCAAACTGGTAAAATTGCCGGCTTTGGATATGAAAAATGTTGAAAATAAAAGTACATACAAATTTACACTCGATTTTGATGGCCGTGGCTCAATATCAATGAATAAAAATATGAAGGGGCATGAATATGAAGCATATAGTTTTATCAATAAAGAGCTGGATATGAAAAAACAAAAAGATGTAATTCTGGACGATTTATATATAAAAAATATTGAAACCATCAGTTTTAAAATAGAACAACCAAATAGAGATCAGTCTGCCCTGATGCTAAATGCTTCAATTGTTATAAGCGACCAATTTAAAAAACTTGGCAAAAGTGTGGCGGTTACTCCTTTTCCTGTTTATTCTTTTGAAAAAACTGTTAAACCCAAGGAACATCCAGTTCGGGTTAACTATCCAATAAACGTTTCCGATTCCATAATTTATAAACTCGATTTTCCTGACGCGTTTGAAAGTAAGCTTCCAAACAATACTGACATAGAAACAAAATACGGAAAGTATAGGCAATATTTTTTTACTGAACAGAACCAAGTGACTTTGCAAAGACAATTCCAATTGTTTTCAGGATCGTATCCTATCGAAGAATTTAATGATTTTCAATCTTTTATTGATTTGGTTATGGATACCCAACAAAAATCAGTTATCATTTTAAATCCTAA
>JAHEMV010000535.1 GCA_024643455.1 Cytophagales bacterium | reverse complement strand
AGCCCAGATAAAATCTGATATCAATGGCATATTAGGTAACAGCGTCTATGGTAAGTTGGGTTTTATTAATTAGGAAATTTTGGTTGTCTCGATAATTATCAGGAGAAAGTAGGCCACGATTATTAAATATATTCAAGAGTTTGGCTTGGTGTAGGATAAAGGACATTGCTCGTTATTCTCAACTCATCAAAGCCAGACTTTAGTGATCATTTTATATGCTATGGCTAAAACTAAATACCAGTTTGATAGAATTATACAATAAACAACCAAAAATCTAAATCTATTTTAATGAATTAGTATATTGAGTTAAGTACTTTATTTTCCATCATGCGGAAATGGACTAATAACCTTATTGCCATCCTATTACTCATAGCTTCTATGTACTTAATTCCCTCTTGCTCCGATGATGAATCTCAGGGGCCGGTTCCTGTAATCTTCAGTTTCGCTCCAAGTAGAGGCCTAATAGGAGAGGAGGTAACAATAGTTGGTAATAACTTCATTCCTGAAGTATCCCCAAAAGAAGCATATGGGCCACATGCAAATACGAGTATTGTCAAATTCAATGGTGTCGTTGCTGAAGCCGAATATGTTTACCAGGACAGCATTGGAAAACAACATATCAATACCGTTGTACCGGAAGGTGCTACCAGCGGGCCAATCAGCATAATTGCAATGGGTAATGTTGTCACCTCTACAGAGGATTTTATTGTTACTATCCCCAATTACTTGCCCAACGTAACTGTCAGTACAGTCAGTAGTTATGGCGGTATTGACGTTGACATAGATGCCAGTGGAAACTTATATGTGGCCAATAATGATCGATTTGAGATCGTTAAAATTACGCCAGATGGGTCTATGACTACACTGTGGTCAAGTAGTGAACAAGAAATGATTTTGGGAATCACATTAGATGAAAATGACAATATCTATAGCACCATTGAGCAAACCATCCGAAAAATATCACCAGATGGAGCAGTCTCTATTCTGGCCGGAACCAGCACTCCCGGTTTTGCTGATGGTTCTGGTGAGAATGCCAGGTTCTGGTTTCCATTTGGCATTACTACTGATATGGATGGGAATGTTTACACGGCTGATTTATTAAATTACAGGATTAGAAAAATAACTGTTGATGGCATCGTAACGACTTTGGCTGGAAGTACACAGGGCTATTCTGATGGACAGGGAGATCAGGCCAGGTTTTCAAATCCGATTGATGTTACGCTTGACAATCAAGGAAATTTGTTTGTTACCGATGGCGCGAAGATTCGAAAAATTACGCCGGATGGTCTTGTATCCACTATTGCGGGTACTACCAACGGATATTTAGATGGGTCTGTCAATACCGCTCAATTTGGTGATCTATGGGGTATTGCTGTTGATCCTTCGGGAAATATATATACATGTGATGCAGGGAATTATGTTGTTCGTAAAATTTCACTGAATGGAACTGTCATGACAGTCGCAGGCAGCACATTTGGTCATAAGGATGGTCCTGGAGAATTTGCCAGGTTTGGTCAGACACTTGGATTGACCCTGGATTTAGCTGGGGCATTGTACCTCACCCAGGGAGGCGGACTTGGAACAGTCAGAAAGATAGTACTAGATTAAGGTTCTGCAGAAATAGGTTAAAAGAATTGATTTTTAGAAAATACAAAAGAGTTTTTGGGTATTGTTTACTAATGAAATCGAATGCTGACCAAAATGGTCAATGCGCTATATTTTGTTAATATCCTTTACCAGTATTTTGACAGCATTAACTGTTATAGATTCCTTTTGGCTATACAATATGATACAGCTTAAAACCTGGACTTATTTGAGCAAGTTTTTTATAAATTAGATTTTGGATACTTAAATTATAGATATTGAAAAAAGACAATAATCCGTTTGAGAGGACGATACCGGGTGTATACGAGCGTTATTTAGGGCCATATCTTTATGAGCCTTATGCTGTTTACGTTACGAATAGGATAAAAGGCAAACCGCAACATATCCTTGAAATAGGAGCTGGCACGGGAAGACTTACCAGAAATATCGCCGAAAAGATTGGTCTGGAAGCAAAACTCACTGCCATAGACATCAACCCGGCTATGATAGAAATTGCCCGGCAGAAAGTGAATGCGGTCAATGTCGATTTTCTAGAGGCGGATGCCCAGGCTCTCCCATTCCCAGATAACAGCTTTGATGTAGTAGTTTGTCAATTTGGATTTATGTTTCTACCGGACAAGCAAAAGGGTTTCAACGAAGCCTGGAGGGTTTTGAAGCCTGGTGGCCAGTTTTTGTTTACGACCTGGGATAAGGCAGAAAATAATATCACATTGCATATAAGCCAGCAAACAATCCTGCAATTTTTAAAAGCTACACCACCACCGTTTTTTGGGAGAGCATATTCTTCCATGAACAATCCTGAGGAGTTGCAATCCTTTACAAAGGTAGCTGGCTTTGAAAATGGATCAATCGAAAAGGTCTCTTTACAAGGTCTAAGTGCTTCTGCCATGGATGCTGCTATTGGTTTTGTTGAAGGCAATGCCATTATTCATGAAATTTTAAAAGTAGGTCCCGAACTGCTACAAACTATAGAGTCCTCAATTGTTGTTAAAATTCATGAACAGGTAAGCAAAGATCCTGTGCGATCAGAATTGAACGCCTGGTTAGGAGAAGCCTTTAAATGACAGAAAATTTAATATTCGGGGAAAATCCATATGCCATGGACTATTTGCAAAGAGCACTTAAATCAAATATTTTTATAGTTAATAGCAATTATCTAATCCGTAGATTTTAGGTTGACGTTTGCGATTATTAATGCTAGTGCCATATTTTTATCCAAGAATTCAAATAAATATTAGCAACACTTTTTCAACCTTTTATAAAAAACAAAAATGAACATTAAAAAAGTTTTAAAAAGGGTATTATACTTTTTGATAGCCTTTATAGGAGTTGCTTTGATTGTAGGCTTGATCATAGCGTATTATCCGGTAGAATCCAAAACGCACCATGCGAGTGTTTCACAGGAAAGAGCAACAGAACTCAGAAATGAATTCACGGGTCCGCATCATTTAATTACTACCAGTGATGGAGAAACATTGTTTTTGCGTAGATGGAATCCCGATTCGATACAGCCTGCAAAAACAGAGATCGCTGTTTTAATTTTGCATGGAATTACGGCATATAGTGGACCTTATGAAATGGCAGGCGTGCCTTTCTCCGCAAACGGCTATACTACCTTTGGGTTAGATTACAGGGGACATGGATTATCGGGAGGAAACCGTGGTGATAGCCCTGGTAAAGAACGATGGTTTGCCGATTTGGCAGAGACTGTAAACTATATTAAAGCGCTTGGATTTTCTAAATTAGTGATTATGGGCCATAGCATGGGTGTAGCCTCTGCCATATGCGCGGCGGATACATTGCCCGGCGAGATTTCGGGATTAGTATTGCTCTCTGGTGCTTATGAAGGCAGGAAAGGAATATCAAAGGAACCCACACTTATGGAAAAAACAAGATTTCTTGTAAGTGCCGTTCTACGTCCTTCGTATCAGTCCTATGAATATTACAGAGAAGGAATGACCGTTACCAAGGACAGTTTGTTTAACCTCAGGTATACCCCGAGATTTTTAATGATGCTTGATGT
>JAHEMV010000534.1 GCA_024643455.1 Cytophagales bacterium | reverse complement strand
TAAATTATGAATTCAACTTTTTTCAAGAAGACAATTGCAACAGGCATTTATTCTTTGGTCATCCTGCTGATCTTTTTATTGGTTTTTGAGCAGTTCTTAGCTTTGCCTGTTTTGGTTCAATGGATTGGACATTGGCATCCATTAATTCTTCATTTCCCCATTGTCTTAATATTGGTGACAATTATTCAGTATTGGAGGAAAGACACCTATTTTTCATGGTATTTGGGATTAACCACATTACTTACGTTGGTGTCAGCGATTACAGGACTTTTATTGAGCCTTGAAGGTGTTTCAAAAGGAGAATTGATCCTTACACATCAATGGTTAGGAATAACTGTATCTTTTTTAATGGTTTGCTGGTATTGGTTTTTTCAAAAACCTTTGATATCAAAAAAGTATATTAAAATCCTGCAAGGGTGTCTGGTTTTGTTCATTATACTAACCGGACACTTGGGTGGAATGGTAACGCATGGAGAAGATTTTTTAACTCCTGAATGGGCTAAAGCTGAGAAAATCCTAGCATTGACGGATGAATCAAATGTGTATTCTGATTTTGTTCAGCCAATTTTGAATAGAAGATGCATTTCCTGTCACAATCCTAATAAGAATAAAGGAGAACTCATCCTGACAAATTATGCTTCAATACTCGAAGGAGGGCACTCCGGTTTGATCATTGATACAAAAGATCTCGGGCAAAGCGGGATTATACAGGCCATTCATTTTCCCATAGATGATGAACACCATATGCCGCCAAAGGATGAAAAACAATTATCTCCAAGTGAAATTGCGATTTTGACCGCTTGGGTATCTGCAGGTGCCCCGGATAGTTTGTTGTTTAGGGAAATAGACAGGCAAAGTGAATTATATCAGTTAGCTGAAGCTGAACTTGAAAAATATAAAAGTCAGCGATGGACAGATCTGCCATCGGTATCGGACGAAGAAATAAATGAATTAACTTCAAATTATTGTACAATTCGGCGGATGTACAATCAATCCAATGCACTTCAAATTTTGATTTTCCCGAATAAAACCTATGCTGCGGAGTTAGTGCAAAAATTAAAACCTATAGCTAAAAACATCGTGGAGCTTGATTTGAGCAATTTGCCTTTAAGCGAAAAGGAAATGAAAATGATAAATACATTTGATAATCTGGAATCACTTAATATTGGCAATACCGGTCTAAGTAATGAGATTTTTTCAGCCATGGGAAAGATGAGCAATTTAAAAAGTTTAAAAGCCTTTGATACTGAAATTGGAGATGAGGTACTGAATCAAATTGAATCGTTTACCAACCTAACTGAGTTATACCTGTATAATACACAACTTACAGATAAAGGAATCGAAGAATTAATATCAAAAAATGATCGGTTGGAAGTGATAACAATACCAAAAGTAGCATTGGATTTTAAATCTGTATTGCCTACTCCGGTTGTAGATCCTCAAAAACAATTTTTTGCAGATCCTTTTTATATCAAATTGATTCATCCACTCAAAGGGATTGATATACTTTATACCATGGATGGCAATCGACCAGATCAAAAATCCAATAAGTTTACAGATAGTCTAAGGGTAGATTCAAGTTATAAACTTAAATATTTTGCTTCAAAGGAAGGGTGGGAGCCAAGTAAAGTAGATTCTATTGAATTCATTAAATCAGACCGTCTACCGATAAACTATTCGTTGAAAAATCCTCCTAATAAAAAATATCAGGGTAAAGGCAAAGCATTACTTTTTGACCTTCAGAAAGGGTTGGATGATTATAATGACAGTTCATGGATGGCATTCAGAGAAGAGCCTTTCATTTTGACATGTGAATTTGATCATGAATTTGTATTAAATGGAGTTATCTTGAGTTCAATTGTGCAGACTGATCCATATCTTTTCCCACCTTCATCCATCAAAATTTATGGTGGTCAACAAAGTGATATGTTAAAGCTGTTGGGAGAATTAAATCCTAAGGTTCCAAAAGACCGACAGGAAAGACAAATTGAATTCTATACCACTTCAATAAAACCTGCTTCTGTTAATTTTATAAAAATTGTAGCCGTGCCTTTGCAGAAAATACCTATTTGGCATCAAGGTAAAGGCGAACCTGCCTGGTTTTTTATTGATGAAGTAGTTTTCATAAATGACTAAACAACCATCATTTAGTTCAACAATATAATTTAAATCGCTACTTAGATTTATTTCCAAGTTCTTATTTTCAATAATAATTCATAAAAAAGGATTAATGTTGATAACTCCGTTATTGAGCTAAGTTTTTGGTGAATAAGCGTGTTAATAAATTCATTTAATACGTGTAAAAGTTGTGGGGAAAAGATCATTGAAATACTTGGAGTGTGCTGATATTTGAGATATCTTTGAATATATCAAGTGAGAGATAAAAGGCCGAGAGTACGATTTCGGGCTAGGATTAAGATCTTGAAGACAAGGCAAAAAGGGGCTGAAACCCTCGGGTAGAAGTCTGAAAGGGGTAACCACAGAATTGCTAAGTTTGTCGTTTGATGTCGAAAGGCAGAAAAGGAAGAGTTTTTGGTCTAAGGTTATGATCCTGGGCAACTGGGTGAAAAGTCAGAATAACTGTAGCTTGACGTGATTTGAAGACCACGGTCATCAAATTGTGAAGCGGGAAGTATTCGAAAGAATATCTTCCCGCTTTTGTTTTATATCTATAGGCATAAATACAAAATTCTCCAAAACCTTCGTAATAGTATGAATGATACTAATCCCGAATGTCTTTAGTATTTAATACCAGGATATTAGTTTCAAAATCTGGTATTAAAAATAAATCGGTAAAATTAAAGCTTGCCTTAAACCCAGTCATTAAAAGCCTTTTCTTTAGGATGCCGTTAGTTGATTTTTTTTAGCCGATGGTTGAAAATATTTTCCTATGGCGAACAGGAAAAACAACTTTGTAAATCAACGCTTGATTCAGAAAAGTTGATTCACATTACACTGAAAGCATTAGGTTCATTTTTTTGATCGTTAAATATTTAACAATTCATATTCCATGGATTTTGAACACTTTATATAAATTCTTGTTTAGGATAGTTGCATATGCAATTAATATAATTATTGTCGGTATATTTGCGCCCTTAAAAACATAACCGTTCCTTTTCAAATGATTGATATTGATAAAACATTAATGCCTTGGCTTGGGAAAACCATGAAAGTAATAGACTATTTCATTATGGATCGTTTTTCTGAAAATGGCATTGAACTTACCAAAGTTCAGTGGTTGCTGCTCAAGCGATTAAAGGAAATGAATGGGGAGTCTCAGCATAATCTGGCTTTTTTAACAAACCGTGATAAAGCATCTTTAACGAGACTTTTAACCACTATGGAAAATAAAAATCTCGTGGCGCGAATACCTTCTAAATCGGACCATCGAATCAATCAGATTTACATTACTGCTCATGGTGACAAAGTGCTTAAAATGGCTGAGCCTGTAGTTGAAGGAATGGTTGCTGAGATGCAGAAAGGTATTGCCAGTGAAGATAGAATCAAAGTTATTGAAGTACTAAAAAAATTAATAAACAATATAAAATCAGACGAGTTAGTTGCACTAGAAACTAAATAGAATTATGAGGAAATATGTGACCATTGTTTTAGGTATATTATTGGTGGAA
>JAHEMV010000533.1 GCA_024643455.1 Cytophagales bacterium | reverse complement strand
ACTGATTAGATGAGCAATACAGTTGAGTCGGGCTTTCTTTTGTGAATCCGCATTTACAACAAACCAAGGGGAAATGCGCGTGTCTGTATAGTGAAACATCTCATCCTTAGCTTTTGAATATTCCGCCCACTTGGTCCTGGATTGCAAATCCATCGGGCTAAATTTCCACCGTTTCAATGGATTGTTAATCCGTTCTTTAAATCGCTTTTCCTGCTCTTTGTCGCTAACTGAGAACCAGTACTTAATAAGAATAATTCCGGAACGTACGAGCATGTTTTCAAATAGAGGACAAGATCGGAGAAATTCCTGATACTCCTCATTTGTGCAATAACCCATAACTTTTTCAACCCCAGCTCTATTGTACCAACTCCGGTCAAATAGTACTATTTCTCCTCCAGCTGGCAAATGCGTGACATAACGCTGAAAATACCATTGCGTTTTTTCCTTCTCGGTTGGGACGCCCAATGCCGTTACACGGCAAATCCTGGAATTCAGGCGTTCAGTAATTCTGCGAATCACTCCACCTTTTCCAGCAGTATCTCTTCCTTCAAAAATAACAATGATCCGCTTATTTTCCTTTTTTACCCATCCCTGAAGCTTTACTAATTCAAGCTGAAGTTTTTGCATTTCCTTTTCATAGGCCTTCGTCGAAAGCTTTCCAGATCCATTTTCGTTTGATTTATCTTTGGACATAGCAGTATTGTTATTTTGGATGAATATATAAAATAAGGCTAATATGGAAAAGACCAGACCTTCTTAATTAGCTTCTGAAACCGGTGTAGGTTTTGATTCCGTACTTTTTGGCAGTGTAAACTTAAATGTTGTTCCTATTCCCACTTCACTTTCGATAGAAATGCGGCCATGATTTCGCTCAACAAATTCTTTACAGAGGATCAATCCCAACCCTGTCCCTTTTTCTTTATTGGTGCCCAGTGTGGAATGCTTTGAACTGATGTCAAATATTTTTTCCTGATCTTCCTTGCTCATGCCTACTCCAGTGTCACTGATTCCCAGCTCGATATGATCTTTCCATTGATCCACGAAAATGGTGATTATTCCATCGGTATTGGTGAATTTAATTGCATTGGACAATAAATTTCTTATCACCGTATTTACAGAATTTGCATCTGCGAAAGCTTCGACTTCTTCATCAATCAATACTTCAATTCTGATTTTTTTATTCATTGCGGCTTTTGCGAGCAATTGCACATTTTCTCGAATCAAATCTGGGACGTTGATCTTTTTTGGAATATAGTCAATTTTTCCAGTTTGCGATCGGGCCCAACCCAACAAATTATCGAGCAACTCATATAAATTTTTCAGCGATTTATCCAGATCCTTTGCTATAGTTCTGATCTCTTCTTCGGTGAGTGATGCAGTATGATTTATAAGAAGATGCGAAAAAGCAGTAAGCGAATTGAGTGGACCTTTAAGGTCATGCCCTATTATGGAGAAAAATTTATCTTTTGTGCTGTTCAGTTCGATCAGCTCATTATTTTGTTTCATTTTTTGATCGTTGCTAAGCTGTAACTCCTTCGCATATTTCCTTTTCCCTCGGTATAGCCACACGATGAAAAGTGCTGCTCCTAATGTAATGATCAAGATTAGTCCTAATAGAAAATTGTTTTTTTGACTGGCGGCAAGCTCTTTTTCTTTTTGTTCGGTAGTTATTTTCAAATTTTGAATTTCCAGGTTTCTTTTATCTATTTCATTTTTATTATTGGTCTCCTCCACGCGTCTTTCATCTGCTTCACTATAGATTAGCTCACTTATTTCTATAAATTTATTTTGAAAATCCAACGCATTCTTATAATCGTCAATTCCCAAATATGCCTGACGCAAATAATCAAAACTCTGCTGCATAAGTATATTTGAATTTGATTTTTCAGCATAACTCAAGCCCAACTGCAGATTTTTGATCGCTCGTTGATATTCTCCATTTTCTATAAATAAAAGTCCGATCTTATTAAATGATTCTGCCAGGCCAGTTCCGTCCTTTATCCTTTTTCTGATATCCAACGCCTGAAGGTGATTTTGAAATGCCGTCTGCAATTGCTCCATTGAAAAATAACATTCACCAATTTTAAAAAATGCTATGGCCACCATCATATCTTTTCTCAATCTGGCATAAATCTGCTGGGCTTCCAGATAATGCTCAAGAGCCAATGACTGATTAAAACGACTGAAATACAAATCACCAAAGACTATATTTGACTCAGCAACAATTTCCTGTTGATCGAGAATCTTTGCATTTTTTAAGGCGCTTTTAAGACATTGTTCTGCTTTCTCATAATCGTCCAAAAGTATATAAGTACGTGCCTGACTAATCAGTATTACGGAATATAATTGGGAATAATGCATACTATCAGCAATATGAAACGCCTCCAATTGGTAATCCAGCGATTTTGCATTGATCCCAATCTGATGGTATATATCTGCTATAGCTAATTTTGTCAGGATGACTTCTTCAAATAACCCGTTTGCTTTGGCATTTTTTTGAACTTCATAGCATTCTTTCAGCGCATCTTCATGATACGATCTTATGCGTGAATCGGATAATCCTTTATAACGTTGTGCTTTGACCTCATATTTTTTATTCCCTTGTTGCCTGGCATAACTCAGCATTTTTTCAATTTCCTTATTTGCCTTTGCTGGTTCATTTCTAAAATAATAAGGGATTAACTCATCAAGAATTAGTAATTTCTGATCATTGTCCACCAGGATTAATTTGGTTTCCAGGCTATCGATATAGTCTTGAGAATATCCTGTAATCCAAACACAACAAATAATAAATAAAAAAATAAATATCCTCTTCAACATAGCCCTTTTCATGACTTTTGGGTATATCCCAGTAGCAATTATACTTCTAAATGTTAAAAATAAAAGTTAATTTTCAATTAAAACCAAAATCGATCTGATACGTAATAACTTTGGACAATATACAGAATTTACATAGTTTTGTGGTTCTCATCTGCTATAACATCTTTAAATGGTGTTTTTTGGAAATCTTAAATTAGCAGATTGTTATTTCGTAAATATTTTAGTAAATTATAAGAAACGGCATCAGCGACGAGCCGTTCTTTTATTTTATAAACATCAAACAAATATGTCAACAGTTTCATACTATACCGAAGAAGGTCTTAATAAGCTGAAAGAAGAGCTGAATTATCTAAAAACAACAGGAAGAACCAATATAGCCAAGCAAATTGCTGAAGCGAGGGATAAGGGGGACCTAAGCGAAAATGCCGAATATGATGCTGCAAAAGATGCACAGGGGCATCATGAACTAAAAATAGCCAAACTTGAAGCCGTCGTGGGCAATGCAAGAGTGATTGATGAAAAAAACGTGGATACTTCCCAGGTTTCGGTACTTTCAAAAGTGAAGATAAAAAATAAGAAAAACGGAGCGAGTATGACTTACACGCTTGTTTCTGAGGAGGAAGCTGACTTGAAAACAGGAAAAATTTCTGTAAAATCTCCAATAGGTAAAGGACTACTGGGTAAAAAAGTGGGTGAAGTTACTGAAATTCAGGTTCCGGCAGGGAAAGTAGAATTTGAAATCCAGGATATATTTATCTAGATGAGCAGCCTATTTACAAAAATTATTGAAAGGCAGATTCCAGCACATATTGT
>JAHEMV010000080.1 GCA_024643455.1 Cytophagales bacterium | reverse complement strand
GTACAGGCGCAAGCCTCTGGTGGCCCAATAAGGATCATCAGTCCGATGAACCCGATAGTATGTTGATCAGTGTCACAGTGCCAGAAGAATTAGAAAATATTTCTAATGGCAGATTGCGATCAGTAACCAAAAAAAATAAAGGATGGACTACATACAATTGGTTTGTCAGTTACCCGATCAACACCTACAACGTGACGGTAAATATTGGAAAATTTGCACATTTTGATGAAGTGTATTTCAGCGAAACAGGCGATTCACTCACTATGGATTATTATGTCATCCCACAGGAGTTGGAAAAAGCAAAACGACAGTTTGCCCAGGTGCGCCCAATGATGGATTTTTTCTATACTTACTTTGGGCCATATCCATTTGTACGTGATGGATATAAGCTCATCCAGAGTCCGCATTTGGGCATGGAACATCAATCAGCTGTCGCTTACGGCAACCGATTTCTAAATGGGTATAATGGCACAAGTTCCTCTGAAATTGGTATCACCTTTGATTTTATCATTCTGCATGAATCTGCACATGAATGGTGGGGGAACAGCATTACGGCAAATGATGTGGCAGATATGTGGATTCATGAAAGTTTTGGTGCATATAGTGAGGGACTCTATGTTGAGCACATGTTTGGATATGATGAAGCAATGAAATACATCAATGGGAAAAAGCAAAATGTGAACAATGATAGACCGATTATTGGACCCTTTGGTGTAAACACAGAAGGATCGGGTGATATGTATGATAAGGGCCAATTGGTCCTCAATACCCTTCGTCACGTGATTGGAAATGATGCATTATGGTTTGAAATATTGAAAGAACTGAATATAAAATTTAGCTATAAAACTGTTGATGGCCGGCAAGTTTTTGACTTTATCAATGAAAAGACCGGAATGGATCTGAACTACTTTTTTGATCAATATTTCCGTCAAAGTCAATTGCCAACTCTTGTTATCTATCTATCAAAAAAGGGTGAAGCAGTGACTGCTTCCTATAAATGGGAATCGGATGTTGATGATTTTCGAATGCCTGTAAAAGTGTCAACAGCTCCAGGCAAGATGGAGATTATTCATCCCACAAAAACCTGGCAATCCATGAACTTGGATGGGTTGCCATTGGATGATTTTACTTTTGCCCAGGATCAATATTTTATCAATCTGAAGATTTGGAAAAGGTACGTTGATCCAAGGAAATAAGAAGGGAAGGATAAAGTTGATATTCCACTGCCAAAACCATTCAAGGTCAGCGGAAAAACCTACAATTTAAACTGGAAGCTAAATTTCAGCACAAATTTCTGTGCATTGGGATTATCGCGATAGGTAATACGATGTACGCCATCTACGCGTAGCACTTTAAAAATATTCTCTATCCCATAGCCAAGTTCTACATAGGGCAGTGAGGGGTCCAGGTGATTGAAGCCGGGTGTCGGATTACCTTCAGGATCAATAGGAGAAATAATATCAATATTTTCCTGGCGCAAGGAACCATATAATACATTGGCTGAAGCCAGTAATCTCCATTTAAGTTTTTTCATCAATGGAATTTTATTCATTATCAATCCCTGGAAATAATGTGTATATTGAAATGAAGCATATTCATCAGACACAAATTCAAAGTAATTCATTGTATTAAAAGCGCCTGAAGTATAAAATGAAGACTCATTACCAATATGGTTTTCTAATAACAAATAAGGAAGCTGACCAAAAATATAGCCTCCTTTGACCGAGTAATTTGATTCGCCAAAAGTTCCAAGCCGTAGTTTGTGCTTAATTTCAAGCTGTATTTTATTCAATTCAAAATCGCTATCCAATATATCTTTGAAACCATAGGTATAATCAAATTGGATAATTGGTGACCTTCGGGTGCCCATACTTATCCTTTCGTTACCGTCCTGTAGAAACATTTCGTCCCTTGCCCAACGCGTTGAAAACTTAATAGTTGGGGAAGAAACCGTCCTTTTCAATGGAGAGTCCTGAACGCCAGGATTTGAATAATAGTAAAATGCATATTGTGGATCGTAAAATGCATGCCGAAATGTCAATTTTTGCGTTAATCCTTTGGTCGGTTCCGACTGAAAACTGATGCTATTGTCGGTCAGATAAAAAGGTCGTCTAAAGGTTTGCCATCTGGTCGCTGCATAAAATATATAATTATTATCAAGTAACTCTTCAGAGCTTATTCCCACTTGTTCTACTTCTCTAGAACTATGAATTTTTAATTCCGTCCACGGTTTTCTGTTAAAGAGATAACTTGCAGTAATTCCATATTTCCATTTTTCATCCTGTGTACCATAACCTCCATATCCTCTTAGTGTAATTTTTTGGCTTAAATACTCATTGGTTTTAAATCCTAAACGAATGGCATTGCCTTCAAAATTGTTGTAAGCATAAGCAAAAAGATATGGGCCGTAGTCCACTTTTCCTCTTTGCCAGTATCCTGTCGTAGCCAATTTCAGAAATTCCACATAGCTTTTTACCCTTGGGATTTCTACAAGTGTATCAATCACCTGATAGGTTTTTAATTGTTGAGGACTTAGACTTAATGGCCTTACCTGGTCCCAATATTCCGGTTTATGAATGTTGAAATCTTCTGCTACAAATACTTCGTTTGCATAAAACTTATTATCCTTTAAGTCATTTATTTTCCAATCAGAAGTTGTAGTGTAAAATTTTGCCAGGAAGCTTGCTGTGTTTTTCCCGAGGTTGCTTACGTCGATCAAAACATTGGTTGATACAGGTAGCCAGGGACCGGCATCGGTCTGTTCCAGCTCCTGTGCCAATTTTAACCCTTCTATAAAATTGAGGTTTGTAGCTTTATCCAGGTATAAGTCAACTTTTTTTAATGCGAAATTATTTGTGGTAATCCATATTTTTCCATTAAAAGCAGGATCCTGGGCTCTATTGGGGTACACCGAAAGTTCGTAGCAATAATGTTTACCCACATAAAGTGTATCCACGATATCGTAATCATAAAACATCCTCCAACCGTCAGCGATGGGTGAAATAAATTCCTTATCCAAAATGGTCAGCCAATTTTGATAAAAGTTATAGTTTTGATAGGCTGTTCCGGTTAGTTGAGATAACATGGTGCCATCTTCAACAGTCAGTCCCGATATTTTACTTTTCTCAACCTCTTCTCTTCTGGCGTAAGGATCGTTTTTTACATAAAATGTGGAAATCGATTCAGATAGAAAGATGGGTAAAATTGCATTTCCATTATTATTTTTCTCCAGAGCTGTACTGTCTATACCTTCCCAGATATCATTAATTACTTTTCGCTTTTTTAGTTTTGTAGAAATGTTATCAATATCAAGCTCTATTCTATTGTAACTTTTGTATTCATATGCTTTGAGTGCTTTTTTATCGTTTTCGTTTTTATTTTTTACGGCTTCCCGGATTATTGCCCATGCTGGATTTTCCCCGCTCATTACCACTACTTCATCCAGATTGACAAGTTCATTTTTTAGTTTGATGGTTAATACTTGCTTTTGGTGCGCTTTTATGGTGAGCGTTTGCTGATTGTAACCTACATAAGAAATGATGATTTCGTTATAACTTTTCTCGCTTTTAAGTGAAAAATAGCCATTTTCATCCGTTGTCACCCCGTCACTTGTCCCTTTAAAATATACGTTGACAAATTCCAGCGGTTCATTGGTTTGCTCATCGAATACAATCCCGCTAATGTCTGTGATGCTTTGTGCATAGGCACAAAAACTCAATGCCAAAAGCCAGATCGTAATAGGAATCGTTGTTCGATATTTTCTATATGATTGTTTGATAAAAATGTTTTTTATTATCAAGAATATGTTGATTTAATACGAATTAAATGGCTGATTATTTATCTTTTTAAAGATACTTTTTTGCGACCCTTTTTATTTTCTTAATTGGATACACGGGTATTACGTTTTGTAACTAAATAAGTAACAAAATTACTTTTATTTATTGTAATAAATTTAACTGCAGAGGTGTACTTATTACATAATTATGGATTTGTAAGATCTAAGGTGAATTTGATTCTTCTAAATTGTATCAGCAATTGTCAGCTTATTTTTAATTTTTGATAGAATTTGAGAACAGATTAGGGATTAACCAGTTAGTTCTTTTTTACCTCTATGAAAGATTTCTCAGAAAATGGATGGCCATCCATATCGAGTCCCTCTATCCGTATTTCATAAACATTAGCGTCATCAGAAGTGTAGAATTCGATGGCTTCAAGGTCTTTTTGATCGATGATCATTTTGGGGTTCCAATAAAGCGTATTTCTGAAATCTGGTGTTTTAATTCTTTTATCAAATGTCGAAGGATAAGCCGGGAAAGTATACTGTTTCTGTGGTTGAATGCCTTCATATTCAAAAACCAGGGCATCTTTATGGATGTTGTATCCTTCTAAATTTCCTTTGTAGGTAGCATAGGTTACGATTCCTTTACAATCAAGAATGCCTTTATGAAAAGTCCTTTTTATCGTTTCTATTTTTTTTATTTTCAATGGATCCAGGGCAATTATTTCATCTGCATCAAACACTGGAACGCCATCTAAAAGGATTAATGGATTTTCTTCATAAACTAAGTTCTTGTCTATGTCGATTACCATGAAATGAAATCCATCACGGTTTTTACGCACATTCACGCCACTTATGTATTCACGCATTACTTCTTCCATGACAATAAATCTTGTAAAGTCATCCAGATAATACCTGGAGTCGGGCTCATGATAAAAACTGGAGGAATCTACCTGAGTAAGCAAAGGGAGCTTAGGTGAAAATTTTAAATAGGCATTTTCTATCTGCATATTTTCACTTTGATGCTCAATCCAGCGTTCCATGTTTTCATCGATATTAAATACCGGAATTTCCATGGAGAGAAATTCAGTAGAAAATGGATTTTCAACTTCTATGGAATATATGGAATCTTTGGTGTAATCTGTCTGTAAAACAATTTCTTTACTACCGTAAAAATCTTTGAGTTCAAATGCCAGACCACCATCTGACTTGGATCGTGAAGCATAAAATTGATTCATTTTCCCAGGAATAGATAAGTAACTGATTATAGATTCTACTGGATCATGGGTCTGTTTGTTAACTATCTTGGCGGTTATAAGTGGTCCGCGGTATTCCGGGATATAGTCTGTTTTTTTATTACTCAATTGTTGCCATTTGCTTTTGTTGTGATGGGCAATGAGCAGATTATTTAAATTTTGGGAAACAATTTCCAATGTTCCATCAAAATAAGTTTCAAGCCCATAGACAAAATTTAATGAGTTGCCTATGAGTACAAAGTTTTTAAGGCTAAGGGCATTTTGATCAAAAAGGTCCTGATGTGAAGCGATAGAAATCGAAAAATCCAGCTTTCCCGGATCCATTTTATGGCTCAATTCGGTCATATCTAAAGCTACTTTTTCGCGCGTATCAAATGTTTTCTTATTAAGATTAATTATCGAAAGTTCCTCTGATCCGTCGTATTTAAAAATCAGCCTTTCCTGCAATAGTTGGCCTTCATTATTTAGAACGGCGATTGTAGAAACACCATCACTTAACGTTGATTTCTCAACTTGAAATGATGATCTTCCAAGATTAAGGCTGGCCAATTTTTCGTCTATCAATTTTCCTTTCTGATGAACAAGAAAACGGACAGGTTCCTGGGGTTTTATTAAAGCCGGATCATTGCAAAACAAGTTCACAATAAATTTATCTCCTGAATCCTTTGCCATTAGTGAAATTCCTTTTTGTTTTATTACAGGAATATTATGCCTTGAAACCGTGGTATCTGAAGTGATGAGTTTTACATGGTATTGTTTTTGAGAATCAGGTTTGAAGTTGAAGCTGCCCAATCCATTTTTTAAAGGTTTAAATTCACTTATCAAAATTGAATCATTAGCATAAAGTTGGCAACGACCATCAATAGGATAACCATCTCCATTTTTAATCTCGAAAACGATCTTGGTTTCTACGCCATCTATTATTGATCCACTTTCAGGAAAAAAGTGTATGGAATTGCTTTCAAAGTCAGCCAATGGTGGCAGTCCAAGTCGTCTGAATGGATTGATAACGGGTAATAATGCATGGAAATAAACCTCAGGACCATAATTGCGCATCCATCGTGTATATCCTCTTAAAACCAAATTTCCGGACTTTATGTTAGTTGGAATGTACATTTCACCAAAGCCCGTACCATGTTCTAACTCTATTTTGGATTGAATCTGTGGGACGTTGGTATCATCTAATAATTCTACATAAGCTACTTTACTGAGTTGTGATGGTTTTGAGGTGCTATTTTCAAGACAATACACTTTGAACCGTATCACTTCACCGGCCAGGTAATATGGTTTATCAGCATGAATAAAAACCATTTCCTGGTAATTTTCAGCATAATAGTGTTCGAGTTTATCAGCAGGATCTGTCAGGTCATCTGTTGCAAATGCCGTGTTGGCTTCCAAAAGGAATAATAAAAGAACAGGTATAGAAAAGTATATTTTTTTCATGGAGAATAAGTGCTTTTTCAATCCCAGTATTCTGGCTTTTCATTTGTCCCATAAACCCTGCAATCAACGCAACTCGGTATCGAAAATAAATAGGCAGGGAATCCTCTTTCATCCGTTGTTTCAGTAACGATCATCCAGTTTGCATTAATCATAATTGGGATTCTGCCTCCTGAAACGATCGAATCAAAACAATAGCTATAATAATTTGGATACTGTACTGATGGCAAGTCTCTTGATTTGATAAATATCCTTTGCTCATGTACTTCGGAGGCATCAAAGTAGCCAAGGACAGTTTCTTTTCTGTTATTGATGTTATGAATATTTCCTTTGATTGTAGAAGGTTGGGGATCAAAAAGCGTTCCCAGGGTTTCTGTAGTTTTTTTCAACTCGTTCCAAAAAGTATAGGACTCGGCACTAAGAGCATATTGTCTTACATTTAAGCTATACTTAACTTTTAGCCTGTCAGTCATTGTTGAAACAAACAACAATGGGTAATCGCTTATAAAGTCGCTGCTCAGGTTTTTAGAGGTTGAAATTTCAATGGATGTTGAGTTGCCAAATTTCCAGCATATATTAATTCTTTCATCGCGCAATTTTAACATATTGTCTTCCCATAGCAGATAAGAATCATAGGGCGTCATGAATTCCCATGTTTCGTCCCATTCCCATCGATAATACCAGGTGTTGTTTTCGCTATCATGCGTATTAATATAAAATTGTACACCCATTTCTCCATTAGGTTTTTCTTCAAACTCATATCTTAAATCATCAATGGGTGGGGTCTTTTTCATCACTACATCTTCTGATTCATACTTATTTCCATTCATGGTCTGAATTTGAATTTGATAAGATCGGCCAACCTGAGCATTCAGTTGTTGAGTGTATTGATAAATACCTGATGAAATTTCAGTTAAATTATAGGTTCCTCCAATATCATCTAATAAACTTACTTGAGCGCCATATTCCGGAATAAATGCCGAAGTGTCAATTGTTGTAGATCGTGAAAGTTTCACTTCAAAAGGCTCGCTTCCGTTAGATAAAAATGCTTCGACTACCAAAAGATTTTCGTATCCCTGAGAAGGTGGATCAAACTCCTGAACACAATTGCTGAACAGTAAAATTAGATAAAGAAGATGTATGCTATGTTTATAAAACTTCATTAGAATCTAAAATTATAAGTGATGGTTGGTATGGCTTCAGCGAATATAGAAAGCTGGTATCCTTTTACTTCTCCATTTTCTGACACAAAATAAACTGAATAGGCATTGTCTCTACCCGTTACATTATATATTGCAAAAGTCCATGAACTATGATTGAGTTTTTTCACCTTATGATTACCCTCGATATTAAGTGAAAGGTCAAGCCGGAAATAATTTGGGATTCTGAATTGATTCCGCTCTGAATAATGCAATCGGTCAGTTCCATTGTACGTGTATTTGGCAATAGGATACGTGATAGGCCGTCCTGAGCTATAGGAGATCACACTTGAAACACTAAACCTTCGGGAAAATTTCCAGTTCGAAAGTACATTGAATGCATGCGGTTTGTCATAGCTTGTCGGATAATAATCACCATTGTTTATTGACTCTCCTGGGAATTCGCTATCAACCTTGATCATTGACTTCGAATAGGTATAGCTCAACCAACCATTCAGTTTTCCAGTCTTCTTTTTCAACAAAAACTCCACTCCATAAGATTCGCCATGTCCACCAATGATATCTGTTTCGATATGTTCATTGAGTACCAATTGCGCTCCACTTTTATAATCTAATAAATTATCGATTGACTTGTAATATCCCTCTATCGATCCTTCGACTGTGTTGTTCTTGAAGTTTCGATAGATACCCAGAGAGACCTGGTCTCCAACCTGTGGTTTAAAATAGGTATCACTCAGCTTCCATGTATCGGTAGGGGATATGGATGTTGTATTAGAAAGCATGTGAATGTACTGCCGCATTTTATTGTAACTCATTTTCAGAGAAGTTTCTCGATCGAGAGAATAGCGGGCTGAAAATCGAATCTCCGGCCCTCCATATGTTTTTATTAATTCATTATCTCCAAACAACTTTTCTCCAGTCATGGTGTCTTCATTAATTGGTCCATTTGGAGCGTATTCATTCACTGTTTTCGGCCCCAAATAATTATAATAGGAATACCTTAAACCTAGGTAAATAGATAATCGGTCACTAATATCATATTTATCCCCAACATAGATTGCGCTTTCCAATCCTTGCTCATTCTGCAGCAGGATTGGCATAATCAATGACCCAGATCCCTGCGGCGTAAGCGTTCCAGGCTCAAGACCATAATAAATTGAGCTGATGCCAAAATCAACTTTGTGTTTGGTGGTAGGGAAATAACTGAAATCAATTTTTGCGTTTAAGTTTTTTATGGAATAATCCATAGTAAAAGCGTTGACTTCATTTGCAACACTGGTTATATCATAATTGTATGCACTATAAACTCCTGCAAAAACACCGTAAAGTTTGTTGTTAAAAATGTGTTTCCATTGTAATGAGGCATTTTCATTGGTATAGCTGTAGGTGGTATCTGAGTTGAAAGCGAAAGTGTCATGGCTAAAATATCCCGAAGCGTAAATGGTATTTTTTTCGTTGATGTCGTATGAAATTTTGGCATATAAATCATAAAATGAGGCAGTGCTGTTGTTTACTGCGTCATTCGGGATTTGCTTTAAAATCCAGTCAGAATAGGTGCTCCTGCCGCCAACAATATATGATGCTTTGTTTTTGATGATCGGCCCTTCAAATGCAAGTCGCGCAGTTACCGGGCTGATTCCCCCACTGCCAACAAATTTCTTATTGTTTCCCTCTTTTGTTAGTACTTCAAAAACAGAGGAAATCCTTCCGCCAAATTCAGCAGGAATACCTCCTTTGTGTAGTTCTACATTTTTAATCACATCAGGGTTAAAAGAACTGAAGAAACCAAATAAATGAGTAGGATTGTAAACCGTAGCATCATTGAGGAGCATAAGGTTTTGATCTGCATTACCTCCTCTGACATTGATTCCATTTGCGCCTTCTCCAACGGACTGTACGCCAGGTAAGGTAAGAGCAATTCTCAAAACGTCCACTTCACCCAGTACCGGTGGAACTTTTTTCATAGATTGTGCATCGAGTCGTTCAACCCCCATCTGCATACCAGCGATATTGATGTCTTTTTCAGATTCGATAATCACCTCTTTCAGGGGGATCACATCTTCAATCATCTCAAGATCGAGTTTTCCTTCGCCATATATTATCACGGGTCTTTTGGTGTCCTTGTAACCGATGCATTGCAATAACAATGTTTGCTTTCCTTTGGGTAGATTAATGGAATAATATCCAAATTGATCAGTTGCGACACCTATTCGTGGATTATCTATATAAATCATCGCTCCAATAAGTGGTTCGCCGTTATTAGAATCTCGGATATGTCCTGCCACATTAGCCTGACCACCAGTAGCTGCATTAGATTTATCACCAATTTCAATCAATGTGTTTTCAAGTGTATTTTGAAGTACAGTCTTTTTTTCTTCCTGTTGTAGAAAATCTACCACTTCTCCATCAGTCTGGCTTATTTCAACGCCAGATCGATCGAAGAAATTGATTGGTAAATCTGCCTGAACCTCATAGCCCTGTGTGACAATGATCTGATTATTGTCGTTTATAAAAAAATGCAATTTTACTTCACTGAACACCCTATTTAATCCTCTTTTTAATGGTTCTTTATTGAAAATTGCTGTTACAAATAAACTATCCACCATCTTGGGATGATACATAAACTCCACTGGTATTTGACTTTCAATATCTTTGAAAAATATATTGAAAGGAGTGTTCTCATATTGGCCAGTTATGATAAAGTCATTAGACTGACTAAAGGCATTGCCAAGTGTAAGGATTAAAAGAAAAAATATATATGGTAATTTTTTTTTCATCAACGACTTTTTTTAAAATAAGGTATCGTAATACTTTACTACTTCAGCAATTTTAAAATCAGGGTTTTCATTAAACTTAATACCATTTGTCCTGATAAAACTCTTTAATTCCTTACTTCGATCTTCCAGTACTTTTATGATTGATTTCTTTTTCTTCACCTGGTAGAATAAGCCATCCTTTTTAATGTAAAACCTGTCTTTTTCTGAAAACATTTCGCCTATGTTGTTGATCTCATTGGAGTTGACCAGTTCCTTTCTTCTTTTTATGATCAATTGTGCATTATCTCCATCATACATCATGTTATAAAATCCTTCCTTAATATTTGCAATGGTATCCCTTTCCAGTCTGATAAAATGGTATCCGTGAAGTTGGAAAGATTGAACATATGGGCCATATGGTTCGATTGGCGATGGTAGTCCATTTAAGCCAAAATTTTGTATGATTAAGTTATCCGCATATATATCATACATCATATCGATACTATCGTACGCGTTTCCATTGTAAACTACATTTCCCGGCTCCCAATAATCTTCTAAAAAGAATGGATGTTCTTTTATGCCACCATATGAATTATAAAAGCTAACTCCTGTATAAGTAAATGAATTTTTCCCAATATAGTTGTCGTAGGATTTTACTGCTTTGGCAAAGGCTTTTTGTGTTTGTTCATTACCATAATTTACGCCACCCTGTGCGAATAATTTGCTCTGAATAGTTGAAAAACTTAATAGGCAAATTAGAATAAAAATGGAACTATAAATTTTATAAAGGATGTTGAAATGTTTCATTCTTTTTTAAAAAGCTCAATATGACGATTTGGTTTTATAAAAGTCACTAAAAAATTTGGGTATGAACATCCGAATTCGAACTGATTCCAAAAGTGGTGATAAAATCTGAATTTAAGTTGAATTCAAAAAATAATTTACTATCTAAATCGTAAAGTGAAATTATTGCTATTTATCTTTTTTTTGCCACGGAATCCTGCCGCCAGCTTGTATTTGTTTCATTATAAGATCGTTAAGCAAATTGTATTGGCCTGGTTCGCTTTCAATAAGGTTGAAGGTTTCAAAAGGATCTTCCTTTAAATTATATAATTCCTGAGGTTCAAAAGGGCTATTTTGTACAAGTTTCCAATTATTAAGTTGGATTGCTTGAATTGTAAGTCCGCCATAATTTGTTCCTCCTTCCCTTCGTGTAAAATACAGGATACGCTCTTTGTCTTCCATATTTTTACCAAGAAGTATTTGCAAAAAGCTAATTCCGTCAACATCATGGTTTAGGCTGATACTGGAAGCCTCCAATAAAGTAGGGTATAAATCCATGGTCATGGTTTTATAATTAGTTGAGGATCCAGCAACTATATGATTGTTCCAAACAATTGTAGTGGGGACACGAAGCCCACCTTCATATACACTTTGTTTGCCATCCCTGAGAGGGCCATTGTTTGCACCATCACGCAAGAGCCCACCATTGTCACTGGTAAACACTATGATTGTATTTTCATACAGGTTGTTTTCCTTAAGTGCATCAATTACCAGTCCTATTCCATGATCCAAATGTTCAATCAATGCCACCAATTTGCTCCTGTTTTCATTTAAATCTGGCCTTCTTTTTTTTACTTTATCAAGCCACTCATCTGGTGGTTGAACTGGCGCGTGTGGGGCATTGTATGCAAGATAGAGGAAGAATGGTTTGTCCGTGTTTTTTTGTGCATTTACATAGTCAATAGCCCATTGGCTGAAAAGGTCCGTTGCATGTCCTTTTGGATCGATCTCTTTCTCATTTTCACGCATATAATTAATGCCATGTCTCCGATGGGTCCAATAGTCATCCATCATGTCGCCAAGAAATCCTTTGAAGAAGTCAAATCCGCGCAGTGTAGGAATATTTGGTTTTTCCAGCCCAAGGTGCCATTTGCCTATGATGGCGGTTTTGTATCCACTGGTTTTAAATTGATCTGCGATTGTGATTGCCGATGGATCAAGGTATCCCCAACTGTCTTCCGGTGACGTTCTTATAACTCCAGGAACCCCAGCTTTATCTGGATATAATCCAGTAATAAATGATGCCCGGGTTGGCGAACAAACAGAGGAATTTGAATAGAAATAGTTGAATTTCATCCCTTCGCTAAATAATTTATCCATAGCTGGAGTCTGTAGATCTTGCGCTCCACAAGCGGCCACATCATAATATCCCTGATCGTCAGTAAGAATTACCAGGACATTTGGTTTTTTACCAGATAGAATCGATTGACCATAATTTTCTAATCCTGTTAGCAAGAAAAGCAAAAGGATCATTAGTAACTTTTTCATAACGTGGATTTTTTGACTTTTAAATCTCCGGGTCCTCGAATAGTATATTTACGGGGCTATCGTATTTGAGCCCGAGTAATTTCGATGCATTTCCTTTATTGATACCAATTTCAAGCAAACCGAGGTCATTGAAAAGTGCGAAACAATCTCCGTCATCTATTTCGTCGTATGAAAGGTTTATTTTTTCAGCCTTTTCACGACCGAACTGAATATAAAACGGACGGTCCTTATGTATAATTCTAAAAACTTCTTCTTCGATATTGGTTATCAAATTCCCGTAGTGATCAACGCGAATCACATTACCGGAGATCTGTTTTTTTGTGGCTCGGAATTTTCGGTCAATTTTCCTGATAAATTCCTTTGTGTAGGAGCCAACATCATTGATGCCTGATCCACTGGCGAGCATAGCAGCAGCTTTAGCAAGGATGTTTTTAGCCGGGAAGCTAGTATGGGTGCTTTCGCTTTTAAATAATTCTGCGATCATGGTAGGTTCCTTTTCACATACTAGATTGAAAATGCCATTGTCTGGACCTACAAAAATATGGTCATCAATTTTCGCTGCTAGAAATCGATTTTTACTTTCTCCATGGGAATTGACTGAAATTAGGTGAATGGTTCCTTTGGCAAAATCCTTATAAACAGCTTTTAATACATATGCAGCGTGGGCAATATTAAAGGGCTCTATTTCATGGCAAATGTCAAAAATTCTAAGGCTCGGGTTGACAGAAAGAATTTTAGCTTTTACAGCTGACACATAATGATCACTCATTCCGAAATCAGACATAAAAGTTATAATAGCCATAGAGAGAATAGAATTATTGCTTAATATTGTTGTCGCAAAAGTAAAAATTTTTTGACCATAAACGATACGGTAATAACTAATTAATAATACGTTTGGTAGAAAAGATAATAACGTTAGAGAACATCTCACTCGTAGATTTTCTTGGTGTAGATAACACTAATATCAAGGAAGTAGCCACCTCCTTCCCAAAGACAAAAATCATTTCCAGAGGCAATGAAATACGAATTCAAGGTTCAGGTGCTG